>CALMDI010000408.1 GCA_937864975.1 uncultured Chloroflexota bacterium
GAACAGCGGGAAGTAAGTGAGAAAGGGCGCAGAGGCGCTCCGTTTGAGTTTCTGCATGACTTCCAAGACCGCGTTTCTCCTTTTCGCCTTCGCTGCGACCGCTGCTTTCACCTCCGCCCAGATGCCGCTGGAGGAATACAGCATGAATCACGTCACGCATGGGCCTATGCTCGGACTCGTCACCGAAAACAGTGTGCGAGTCTGGGCACGGACGCACAAGGCGGGTGACTTCACGGTGCAGTACGGCACGACGGAGGCGCAGCTTGATCAAACATCGGCGATTGTCACGACGACAGCGGATCACGATCACACGGGCTCGATCACGCTGACCGGATTGAAGCCGGGGACGATGTATCATTACCAAATCTACATCGGCAAGGTGCCCAGCGGACCGGCGGGAACCCGCATCGTGCTGGTTCGCTCGGCAATTGGGTCGCCCGAATCGTAAAGCGCGGAGACTTCATTGCCTACGTCCATCACCATACCGACCTTGCCTTCCCGAAACAGGCGCATGTTGACGACCCAGTCGAGAGCTTCCGGGTTAGGCGGTCCGGCGCGATGCAGAAGATCGACGTAGTGCTCAAGCGCGGCAAGGTGTTCGGGCGAATCGACCGTGGGGTTGCCATCCTTGTCGTACCAGCGGACGCCCCAGGAGGGGCACCAGGTGGAACCCATTGTCCAGAAGATATAACCCGCGCGCGGAATGCCACGGGCGGAAAAACCATAAAACTCCTCGCCCGTGTCCGCGCGTACCGCCGCCTGAAGCGTGATGGCGGCTTCGGTCAGTTCCGCCATCGTTTGCGGGATGGGAATCTGGTAGCGCTCGAACAGGTCGGCGCGGTAGTAGATGAGGTTCGCGACGTGACAGGACGGCAAGCCGTAGAGCCTGCCCTGGTGACTCAGTGCCTGAAGCGCCGCCGGCTCGAAATCGTCCAGCGAGAAGCCGTCCGCAGCGACGTACGGGTCGATTGACTCGACGCCGCCAACGTGGGCGTATTGAATCAGCATCAGATCATCCAAGCCGACGAGGTCAAACGGCGGGTCATCGCTGGTGAAACTTGCGATCATCCACTTCCATAGCTCTTCGATGTCGTGAACCAGCTTAACGTCAATATGGATGCCCGTCTGCCGGTAAAACGTGTCGGCGTGCCTGGGTAAATTGCGAAAGCCGCCCCAGTCCTCTTGTAAAAGGCGAACGGTCGTACCAGGCGTATGCGAATCCATTTTTGAAGTCCTCAATAGTCTTTTATGAGAGATAACTCGGGGTGACACGGAAGGGTATTTATAGCGTAGCTACGGTAAAAAGGCGACGACATGTGCTGTGTGACGCACCAGCGTTCATTTCTGGTCGCTTAAGAGAATTATGGCGCGGTCGTTACAAATAACCGCGCCGGTTAAGCTGCCGTCCGTAAAAATAGGAGTCACCGACATTTCCAAAATACACCTGCCGCGGCAGGTGTCGCAGCAGTCGCCAGAAGTTGTTATGATATGCGAAAAGAATTCCGAACCGTGCAGGTTACTTAATCACCGGACTCGGGATAGAAGGAGGCGCATCCGTCGAACATCAGACTCGCGAGCCGTTCCGAATCGACAGCCCATTTTTCGATAAGGAGACCTTAAACATGTTACGCAGACTTCACACCTTAATTACCTTGATAACCCTGTTTGCGCTGATGCTCTCGATCAGCGTCCCGTTCGCCGCCGCGCAAGACGAAGGCGCGTGGTGCAGCGACGTAGATATCATCTTCTTCCCTGGCGGCTCTCCCGGCGGTCCATTCGAGACAGTA
>CALMDI010000409.1 GCA_937864975.1 uncultured Chloroflexota bacterium
CAGTCAGCTTGCCGCGGCGGAAGTGCGCGGTTTTCAAAGCGCGGGCGTCGCCGCGACCGCCAAGCATTTCCCCGGCTTGGGCAACACGCCCGTCGATACGCATCTGGCGCTTGCCGTCATCGACGGACCGCTCGATTACCTGTGGGAACACGATCTGATCCCGTTTCGCGCGGCGGTCGCGGAAGGCGTCGACGCGGTCATGATGACACACGTCAAGTTCGCGGCGCTCGACGCCGACCATCCGGCAACCCTGTCGCCCGCCGTCATTCAGGGGCTGCTGCGCGACGAAATCGGGTATCAGGGGTTGGTCTGCACCGACTGCATGGAGATGAAAGCCGTCGTCGATCACTACGGTTCCGGCGAAGCGGCGGTGCTGGCGGCGCTGGCGGGTGAAGATATCCTCCTTGTTTCGCATACGCCGCAGGTGCAGGAGGCGTCCTATAATGCGCTGCTCGACGCCGTCCGCAGCGGGCGGCTGCCGATGGCGACGGTTGACGCGGCGGTGGCGCGCATTCAGGCGGTGAAAGCGCGCGTCCAGATCACCGAACCGCCCGCGCCTGCAGCCATTCGCGCGCCGGAGCATCTCGCCGTCATGCGTCAAGCCGCCGAAGCGGGAGTGACGCTCGTTCGTGACGACGCCGGTTTACTGCCGCTCAACAGCGCGGACGGCGTGGGCGTGGTGCTGGTCGAATTTTCGTCGTATCTGGACAGTGAGGTAATGGAAGGCAGCAGCACGACCGGCTTTGCCAGCCGCCTCCGAGCGCGCCTCCCGCACACTCAGACTGTCGCGCTCCCGCCGGACGAGTTTTCACCGGAGCAGGCGGCAGAGGCGCTTCGCATGGCAGAAAGCGCCGACGTTTTTATCGTCGCCACGCGCAACGCGCATCTGCTGCCGGCGCAGCAGGAGCTTGCGCGCGACCTGCTTGCCGCCAGCAAGACGATCCTGCTGTGCCTGCGTAATCCCTATGACGCGGGCGTGCTGAGAAACGCGAACGCCGTCCTCTGCACCTGCGGCGACAGCAGCCCGTCGCTGGACGCGGCGGTTGGGGCGCTGCTGGGCGACTTCACGCCGAGCGGCACGCTGCCGGCGCCCTTGCCGGATGAGAAGTGACTCGTGGCTACGCCTGCTCAATCCGCGAGAACAGGTTGTTGAGCGCTTCCGAGAGCGTCGGGTGAGCAAAGATGCCGTCGCGTAGCTGGCGGTAATGCACCTTGCCGAGCATCGCAATCTGAATCATTGCCATGAGTTCCCCACCTTCAATGCCGAGCATGGCGCAGCCAAGAATCTGTCCGGTATCAGCATCGACGATGGCTTTCAGAAACCCGCGGCTCTCGTCCAGCTCGACCGCGCGCGCAACATGATCCATCGGCAGCGTCGCCACCTTGATTGCAAGTCCCTGCCTCCGCGCGTCCGCTTCGGTCAATCCAATGCGTCCAAGCTGCGGGTCGATGAACACCACGTATGGCACGAGCCGCCCCTCAGTCGACGCGCTGCCCCCCTGAAGCAGGTTCGCGCGAATCACGCGGAAGTCGTCGTACGAAATATGCGTGAACGCGGGTCCGCCCTTCACGTCGCCCAGGGCATACACGCCGGGCGCGCTCGTTTCCAGGCGGTCGTTGACGCGAATAAACCCGGCTTTGGTGGTCTCGACACCCGCCGCGTCCAGCCCTAACGTGTCAGTGTTCGGGGTGCGCCCCGTGGCGACCAGCAGGTGCGACCCGGAGACCCCGCGCTCGCCGTCGGGTGTTTCTACGGTCAGGCAAACGCCATCACCCTGGGGCTCGACACGAATCGCTTGCGCGTCTAGAAGCACGTCAACGCCATCCTGCCGCAGAATGTCGGCAACCGCCCCCGCGACGTCGGAATCTTCCATCGATAAAAGCTGCCCCCCCCGCTGGATGATCGTGACCTGGCTGCCGAAGCGCCGGAACATCTGCCCGAATTCCAGCCCCACGTAGCCGCCGCCCAGCACCAGCAAATGCTCCGGCGACTGATCGACCTCCATGATCGAAGTCGAATCGAACCACGACACGCTGTCCAATCCGTCGAGACTGGGGCGCGTCGGGCGTCCTCCCGTGTTGATGAAGACGTGGTCGGCGGCAATGCGCCGCGTCGATCCATCCCGAAACCGCACGTCCACCGTTTTCGGAGCCACGAAGCGGGCGTCGCCGCGAATCAGTTCCAGATTATCCATCCGGTCAAGGCGTCGCTCGCTGCTGGCGCGGAAGCTCTCCACGATATCGCGCTTGCGCTGGCGCACCTCTGCCATATCAACCACGGCGCGTCCGTCGCGCACGCCATAATCCTCGCTGCGACCCACCAGGTAGGCGACGCGCGCGCTGGCGACCATCGTTTTCGTCGGCGTGCAGCCCTCGTTGATGCACGTGCCGCCGACATTGTTCCGTTCGATCAGCGCGGTTTTCCACCCCGCGCGCGCCAGCGCCGTCGAGAGCGGCGCTCCCGCCTGACCCGCGCCGATCACCAGCGCATCGACCTGTACTGCATCCATTCGGGATAGCTGCCTTTCGTCCTGAGACGAGTGATGATCTTGAGTGATTTATACAGACGGCGGCAATTCTACAACAGAGGCAACAAAACTGCGCCTGTCCATCCTGGATGGACAGGCGCAGACGCCTTCTAAAAACTCCGCTCAGGCGTTGACGCGCCCGGTGTCCAGCTCGCCCTTTGGCAGACCGAGCGGCAGCGGGGCGGGTTTTTCCACCTGAGACGTAAGATCGACGTGGCAGCCGTTTTGCGACGAGTCGTGAAAGGCGTGCATCGCGTCGAGCACATGATAGGCAAGCGCGCCGCTGGCACGATGCGGGCGTCCATAGACGAGCGCGTACGCCATATCCGCGACGCCAATCCCCCGCCCAACCGTGTCGTCGTGCGAGAGCGGTACGTCGCGCCAATCGTCGTCGCTGCCCAGGCGCACGAGCACGGGACCTTTGAACGTGTTCGGGTCGGGCACGCTCAGCGTGCCTTCCGAGCCATAAATCTCGATCCGCGGCAGGCTGTGCGACCAAATATCGAAGCTGGTGATGAGCGTCGCCACCGCGCCATCGGCAAAGTCGAGCAGCCCCGACACGTGAGTCGGAATTTCGACCGAGATGCGATGCCCGTTGAGCGCCTGACTGGTGGCGACACGCTCCGGGAAGGAAATCCGTACCGCGCCCGCCACGCGCTGCACCGAGCCGAGCAGATGGACGAGCGCCGTCAGGTAATACGGACCCATGTCGAACATCGGACCGCCGCCGACTTTGTAGAAGAAGTCGGGGTTGGGGTGCCACGCTTCGGGACCGTGCGACATCATAAACGCCGTCGCCGCGACCGGCGTGCCGATCACGCCGTCATCGATCAGCTTGCGGCAGGTTTGCAGTCCGCCGCCCAGAAACGTATCGGGCGCGCAGCCGACCAGCAAGCCCTTCGCGCGCGCCATATCCAGAATTTGCGCGCCGTCCGCCCGCGTGATTGCCAGCGGCTTCTCGCTGTAGACGTGCTTTCCGGCTTCCAGCGCGGCAAGGCTGACCTCGGCGTGCGCGCGCGG
>CALMDI010000410.1 GCA_937864975.1 uncultured Chloroflexota bacterium
AACGCTTTCGCATCGTGCCGTAGACGCGGTGCTGAATATTGTGTTGCACGGCACCTGGTATTGCACGCTCGCACTCGGCAAAAAATGGATTGCTGCCAAACGCGGCGGCACGATGCTCAATATCATCGCCACCTACGCTTGGACGGGCGCGCCGTTTGTCGCTCCTTCGGCCACGGCCAAAGCGGGGGTGATGGCGCTGACGCAATCGCTTGCGGTCGAATGGGGTAAGTATGGGATTCGGATGAACGCGATTGCACCGGGGCCGTTTCCGACCGAAGGCGCGGCATCTCGATTGAGCCCGACCGCAAGTTTTGAAGGCCGACTGGAGAGCATTCCGATGCGACGGTTGGGCGAACACGAAGAATTGGCAAATCTCGCTGCCTTCTTAGTGTCGGATTATGCGGGCTACATCAACGGCGAGATCAACGACGCGGCATACGCCTATCAGCGCGCGGTCGAAAGCGGCGAGCAAATTATCGTCGGCGTGAATCAGTTTACGGTGGACGAGCAGCCGCCGACCGACCTTCTCCGTGTTGATCCGGCGATTGAGGCAGCGCAGCGCCAACGTCTTGCGGAGCTTCGCGCCAGCCGGGATAACGCGCGCGTCGCGGAGCTTCGAGGGCAACTGGATACGGAAGCGCGCACGGAAACGAACCTGATGCCGCTCTTCGTCGCCTGTGTGGAGAACGACGTGACGCTCGGCGAGATTTGTAACACGTTGCGCGGCGTCTTTGGCGAATACCGTCCAAACGCGACTATTTGAGGAAGTGTTGTCAGATGGCGATACACGCAGAGCGCAATTTGTACCCCGGTGTCAATGCCCATCTCAACAGCTTTTTACAGCAGGACGACGGCGGCTGGGAAAGCTTTCATGCCATGCATATCAATGACATTCGCGGAAGTCTAGATGTGGTGCTTCCTGAAAACTACTATGCCGTGAGTGAAAAGTCGCTCCAGGTGAGCGAGGTTAGGCTGGAGGCGGTGATAACCCAGCGACCTTGCCCTGATGTCACTGTTGTTCAAACGCATCCATCAAGTGCGTCACGGGCAGCGTCAGCCGCGATACCAACCGCCGTTCTGCCGCTGAGCGATACCCTGCCTGATGACGATGACTATTTTACCAGTGTCGTGATTTATGAAGTCGAAGCAGGCAGATTGCCGGGTAAACCGGTGACGCGCATCGAGCTGCTTTCGCCTGGGAATAAATCGGGCGGCAGATATTATCATCAATATGTGGCGCGCCGCCGACAAACCCTGAAAAGCGGCTTAAGTTTGGTGGAGATTGACTATCTTCACCAGTCGCCCCCGATCCTTCCGGCGCTCGCCAGCTATATCGCTGGCGAACCGGACTTCTATCCCTACATGATTTTAGTGAGCGATCCCCATCCTGTACCTGCCAAAGGGCATGTGAGCTTCTATGGGGTGCAGGTGGTTGCAGCGTTGCCGCTCGTGAGCATTCCGCTGGCGGATATCGAGCAGGTGACACTGGATTTGCAAGCGGTTTATAACCAGACGATGGAGAATGCTCGCGTGTTTCGGCTCGTCGTCGATTATGAACAAGACCCGCTGGATATTGACCGCTACACCGGCGACGATCGGAAACAAATTCGCGCGCTGCTGGCGGGGATTCGGCAAGCGCCCACGTCGGCGGAGTAGAATTCGGGGCATGGTGGCTTTAGCGAATACCGTCCGAACGTAACGATTTGAGGCAACGACTTCAGGAGGCTGCCCGATGAAGCGTTGGATGCTGGTCGTGCTGGTGGTTCTGTTCGCGGCGCTGCCTGCAAGCGCTCAGGACGTAACGTGCGAGATTGACCTGAGCGAAGCCATGAGCGTGCTCGCGCGGGCACAGATCGCCGCCGACGAGGGGGTTACCGCGGCGGCGCTTGCCCATATTGCCGAGGCGCGAGCCATGCTGTCGGCGCTGGAAAATGACTGCGACGCGCCGCCGACGGTCGAGCTTGACAAGACCTTCCGCTTCGAGGTGTCCGACAGCTTTGATTTTGTGATTCAATATCCGTCCGACTGGCTCGCGGAATCGCCGGACGTGGGGACGGTGTTTCTTGCCACGTCGCCGGATGTCCTGGACCTGGCAACCGAGAGTCCTGATCCGCCGCCGCTGGATTCGGGCGAAGCGTTGATGTTCCTTGCCTTCTCAAACCTGGAGAACTTATCGCCGTCTGCCCGAGATGCGGCGACCGTGGATGCGCTTCTAAACACCTTTATCGAGGATAATATCGACGTCGTGGGCGAGGCGCCGGTTGCGGAAACGACGTTCGTTGCCGACCGCCCCGCGGCACGGACGGCGGTGTCCGGCGACGGCAATGAAATTCTGTTTCTGATGCTCGACCTGGGACGTTTCGAGGGTGAACGCGCGTTTGTCCTGTTCGTGCTCATCACCGCTCCCGACGAGCTATCGGAGTACGAACCGACCGCGCTGGCAATTGCCGAATCCTTGCACTTGGAGTGATCGGCGCGACCGCGCCCGAAGGCTGAGGGCGCGGTTTCCAGCTATCTGAGTCCTTTTCTCTGTTGTCAGCATCGCAGGAGGCATTATGAAGCGGCTGGTGATCCTTCTCGTCTGCCTCGCAGCATTCACTTCCGCGTTCGTTCAGGCACAGGTCGATGCACCCTCGCTTGAGACTGTCGAGGCTGCCGAAATTCCCATCGTGCCTATCCGGGATGCGCTTTCGGTTGCCCCCGTGATGGCATTGTCGCCCGATGGCTCGCTGCTTGCCACCGTCGACCGGGAGAGTAACGTGCTTCAGTTGTGGGACACCGCGACCGGCGAGTCTCTCGCCGCGCTTCAGGCGCTGCCCCCCAGAGCGCTGGCGTTCAGCCCCGATGGGCGCTGGCTGGCGATGTCGGGTCTGTTCACGCTGGTGCTGGACGTCGATGCGTGGCGTGATCTGGGGATCATCACCGAAGATGATCTCGGTGCCGCTGTCGAAGCGGGTGTCATCCGAAACGCGATTGTCAGCGACCCCGAAGAGACCGGCGATGTCGTGCGGCTGGCGTTCACGCCCGATTCTTCGGCTCTGGTGACGCTGGGAATTCTGCCGGCGGCGATGATCGCATGGGATATTCGCGAGCCAACCGATCTCAGCGACATCAGCTCGCCACCCGCGCCAACGGATTCGCTTGTCATCGAGCCGCCGGAGGAAGCGAACTTCGACTACTATACCTTCGCCACCAACCCCGACAGTGTGTTCGCGGTCGTCTATGCCGGCAGCGGCGAGACCGCGACGGTGAGCGTGTATCGCATCGACATCGACGTGGCGGCAGGCGAGGCAGACGTCGTACGCGCGGGGCAGCCGGTAGCGGCGGTCGGTGCCGGCCGTCCGATTGTCTGGCACGGCGGCGGGTATCACGACCTGCTGCTGCAGCGGGATGAAGGTCTCGAATTTGTGGATGCGTCCTCCGAAGAGGGGAACACTGCGGGCGCCGAAGAACTGCTGGCGGGAGACTTCCGCACCGTGGCTCTCAGCCCGAATGGTCTGGTCGCGGCGATTGTCGAGGAGGCAGATACCGAGACTGTGCAGTTGGTGAGCACCGGCACGGGTGAGACGATGGCGACGTTGAGGCACGATGCGCCCGTCCAGTTTTTTGGCGTCGCCTTTAGC
Source organism: uncultured Chloroflexota bacterium (assembly GCA_937864975.1). GTDB lineage: Bacteria > Chloroflexota > Anaerolineae > Aggregatilineales > Phototrophicaceae > ZC4RG36. The sequence continues at coordinate 3,624 of CALMDI010000410.1, forward strand.
GACGACAACAGCACCGTCGCCGTAGTGCTGGCAAACGCCATCCAGATCTGGACGCTGTCGGGCGAAGCGGCAGCGCCACCGCCGATGGTCGAAGCAAGCACAGTGATTGAGTCCAGCGAAGCTGGAGCGTGTGAGATCGACGTGTCGGACGCTGTGACGAGTCTGGAAGGCGCCGAGGCGAGCGCGGCAGAGGGCGATATCGCCGGGGCGGTCGCCACGCTTGCCGAGGTGCGCGACAGTCTGAGCGCGCTCATCACGGCGTGCCCTGTCCCCGACGTTGTGAAGACTTCTGCCCCTCTGGAGCTTTCGGAGCGCTTCACGCTCACGCTTCCGTCGGGCGTGACGTTCAGCGTTGGCTATCCCTCGGCGTGGACTGCCGATGAGTTCAGCGACGAAATAATTGCGCTTGCCAGCGACCAGACGGTGCGCGATAGGGAATTCAGCGGTCCCGTGCCCCCGCCCTTCGCGTCGGGCGAGGTGCTGGTTCTGGTTGGTTTGTACGAAAGCGCCTATTTCGGCGGCATGACCGGACTTGCTGAGGACGCCGAGCTGACGGATATCGCGGGGGCCTTTGTCGAGCAGTTGGCAACATCGCTGGGCGAGACCTCGGACGTGGTATCGTCCACGATTGGCGGACGCGAGGCGGCGGCATTCGTGACCACTTCGGACGACTTTGAGTTCTGGTTCGCGTTCGTGGACATGGGCGAGGTGGACGGCGTGCGGCACATCGCTCAGATTGCCCTGCTGACAGCGCCGGGCGAGCTTGTCCAACTGGAAGCGACGGCACTGGCAATTGCCGAGTCCATCGAGATCGAATAGCTTCATTCTGACATCGAGGCGGGAGACCAGCCCGCCTCGCTGCGCGCTCCGCGCCGTGCGTGAAATCGTAATCGCCATCTTAAGCCCGCTACGCTATAATCCCTTCGCGTGATGACATCGAACGACCCGAAGCGCGATTTGCTGCTGCCTGGCTGCCGCATCCGTCTGCCGTTCTGGACGGCGCTGCTGACGCTGCTACAGGTTGGCGCGGCGGTCTATGCGCTGCAAATTCCGCCGGAACTGTCGGCGGAGGTTGGCTTGCCTGCCGCGTTTCAGTTTGTGATTGGGGCGCTGTGGGCGTTCCTGTTTGCCGTCATTACGGTGCTCCTGATTCAGGGCAGGCGGCACGCGCGGCGTTACGCGGTCTGGGCGGTACTGGTGTTTGCATCCTATACCGTCGCCCGCTGGATTTTCTTTACGCGCGCCGATTACGACCGCCAGCGCCTGCCGGTGCTCATTTTCGGTACCTTCTGTGTGCTCATCATTCTGGTTGCGTCCTATTACGACCTCAAGCGGGAGCAGCCCCAGGATACGGAGAAAACGGCGGATGACTCTGAACCCTAAAATCGACGAGCTGCGCGTGAAGCGGGAACAGGGACGCCAGGGCGGCGGCGCCGAGCGTGTTAGGCGACAGCACGACACCGGGCGCAGTACCGCGCGCGAGCGGCTCGACATCCTGCTCGATCCCGGCAGTCTGCGCGAGCTTGACGCCTTCGTCGTTCACCGCTCTCACGACTTTGGCATGGAGAAGCAGCACTATCTGGGGGACAGCGTCGTGACCGGCTACGGCACGATTGATGGGCGTCTCGTCTACGTTTTCTCGCAGGATTTCACCGTCATGGGCGGCAGCTTAAGCGAAGCCCACGCGCAGAAGATCGTCAAGGTCATGGACATGGCGCTCAAGACGGGCGCTCCGGTGATCGGCTTGAACGACAGCGGCGGCGCGCGCATTCAGGAAGGCGTCGCCAGCCTCGGCGGTTATGCCGATATTTTTCTTCGCAATACCCTCAGCAGCGGCGTCATCCCGCAGTTGAGCGTGATTATGGGTCCGTGCGCGGGCGGCGCGGTCTACAGCCCGGCGCTGACCGACTTCATTTTCATGGTCAAAAACACGAGCTATATGTTCGTCACCGGACCGGATGTGGTCAAGAGCGTGACGCATGAGGACGTGACGTTCGAGGAACTGGGCGGCGCGGAAGTTCATGCCTCGAAAAGCGGCGTCTGCCACGTCGTCGGGGAAAACGAGACGGAAACCCTCCTGCTCGTGCGCGAGCTGTTGAGCTTTCTGCCGCAGAACAACATGGAAGACCCGCCGTTTGTGGCGACAGGCGATGACCCGCTGCGCGCTGATCCCGAGCTTGACACCCTCGTGCCGGACAGCCCGAACAAGCCCTACAATATGAAAGAAGTCATTCACCGCATCGTGGATGACGGGCGTTTCTTCGAGATTCACGAAGCGTTCGCGACCAACATTATCGTCGGCATGGCGCGTCTCGGCGGGCACAGTGTCGGCATCGTCGCCAATCAGCCGGGCGTGCTGGCGGGCGTGCTCGACATTGACGCCAGCGAAAAGGCGGCGCGGTTCATTCGGTTTTGCGATTCCTTCAACATTCCCATCGTCACGTTTGTCGACGTGCCCGGTTTTATGCCCGGCACGACACAGGAACACGGCGGCATCATTCGCGCCGGGGCGAAGCTGCTGTATGCCTACTGCGAATGCACGGTGCCCAAGCTCACGGTCATCACGCGCAAAGCGTACGGCGGCGCGTATGACGTGATGAGCAGCAAGCACATTCGCGGCGACCTGAATTTCGCCTGGCCCACCGCCGAGATCGCGGTCATGGGTCCCGACGGCGCGGTGAATATCATCTTCCGGCGCGAGCTTCAGGAGGCGGACGATCCTGTGACGCGCAAAACCGAGCTGGTTTCGGATTACCGCTCGAAATTCGCAAATCCCTACGTTGCCGCCGGGCGCGGCTACATCGACGACATCATCGAGCCGCGCGACACACGCGCGCGTCTGATTAACGGCTTGGAAGCCTTCCAGAACAAGCGCGACTCGAACCCCGCGCGCAAACACGGCAATATTCCCCTGTGATCGAGCAGGAGGAAAGGAACGCCACCATGCGAACGTTTGATGATGTTCTCATCAAGCCCCGTTACTCGGAAATCGAGACCCGCGACAGCGTCGATCTGACTACCGAGTTAAAGCTGACGCGACTCAAGCGCGCGATCACGCTGCGGATTCCGTTATGCAATGCCGCCATGGACACGATTTCCAGTTCAGCGCTGTGCCGCACGCTCTATGAGTTAGGTGGACTTCCTGTTTTGCACCGCAACTGCACGCCGGAGCAGCAGAAGGACATGCTGACCGAGTCGGGCATTCCTGACGATTACCCGGTCGTGTTGTCGATCAGCGTCAACGATTACGAGGAACGTCTGCGGCGGTTCGATCCGGGTCGGAATATCATCATCTCGATTGACATTGCCCACGCGCATTCCGTCAAGGCGAAGCGTACCGTCGAATGGCTTGTCGACCACTATCCTGACCACGCCATCATGATTGGCTCGATTGCGACGGCTGAAGCGGTCTATGACACGATGGCGTGGGGAGCCGACATTTTCCGGGTTGGCATCGGCGCGGGTTCGGTTTGCACGACACGCATCGTGACCGGAATCGGCGTGCCGCAGCTCGACGCGGTGCTGGAGTGCGCGGATGCGGCTCCCGGCAGTGTGATTGCCGACGGGGGTATTCGAAATTCCGGGGACGGCATGAAGGCGCTGGTCGCGGGCGCAAGCCTGATTATGCTCGGTAACGTGCTGGCGGGTACGGACGATACGCCCGGCATGATTATCGATATTCAGGGGAAGCTGTATAAACAGTATCGCGGCATGGCGTCGAAGGAAGTGGCGGTCTCGCTGACCGCGCGCAAAGAACAGTCGGTGTATGAAGAAGGCGCGGACGCGCTGGTGCTGTATAAAGGCTCGACACGACAGATTGTGCATGGCTTCTGCCGCGGTCTGCGCTCCGGCTTGAGCTATATTGGCTGCGATTCGATGGAGGGGGTGACCACGGCGGATTTTATCGACATCACGCCGAATGTGACCCGCGAGAACGGCGTTCACGACGTGATTGCGCGAGCGACTTCGGAGGCGGTGCGATGACAACCCAGGAGCGGCTCTACACGGCAGACGACCTGCTGGCGATGCCGGATGATGGTATGCAGCACGAACTGGTGCAAGGAGTGATCGTAACGATGCCACCATCGGCATACCGTCATGGTAAATTGTCCTTCCATATTGCCCGCCTCATCGACCGGAATTCGTCAGCTTTTGGCGTGGGAAACTTTACGGTTGAGGGTGGCGGTTATCTTCTATTTACAAATCCAGATACGGTACGCGCGCCCGATGTTGGGTTTGTATTAAAAGCTCGCCTCTTGGATTACGATCCTGGCACCTACTGCCCGGTCGCCCCCGACCTCGCTGTCGAACTTGTATCACCCGGCGACACAGCAGAAGAAGTACAGGCGAAAGTCAACGACTATTTGCAGGCGGGCACGCGGCTCATTTGGGTGATGTATCAAAAGCTCCGAACCGTTGTTGTCCATACGCCGTCCGGGAGCCAGACTGTGGACATCAACGGCATCCTCGACGGGGGCGATGTGCTGCCGGATCTCAAGCTGTCCGTGCGCGACATCTTCGCCATATTGGATGAGTAAGGCGACTATGACCGTCGAGACGCAAACCAAAATCAACAAGATTCTAATCGCCAATCGCGGCGAGATCGCGGTGCGTATCATTCGAGCGTGCCGGGAACTGGGCATTCGCACCGTCGCCGTCTATTCCGATGCCGACCGTACCAGCCTGCACGTGCGCTACGCGGACGAGGCGGTGCATATCGGTCCGCCGTCGCCGCGCGAGAGCTATCTCAAAATCGACCACATTATCGACGCGATGCGTAAAACGGACGCCGACGCGGTGCATCCAGGCTATGGCTTCCTGTCCGAGCGCGAGGCGTTCGCGCAAGCCGTTGCCGACGCGGGCAAGATTTTCATCGGTCCGTCACCGAGCGCGATTGCGACGATGGGCGACAAACAGACAGCCCGTGAGACGGTCAAGCGGGCGGGCGTGCCTGTCGTGCCGGGTACCGAGCCGGGCTTGCGCGACGACGAATTAATCGCCGCTGCCGAACGGGAAGTCGGGTTTCCGCTGCTGGTCAAGGCGGCGGCGGGCGGCGGCGGCAAGGGGATGCGTGTGGTGCGGCG
>CALMDI010000411.1 GCA_937864975.1 uncultured Chloroflexota bacterium
CGCTTGTCCCTACAAAGATGTTGTGAACCCTTGTAACCTTCAAACTAAATTTGATACGATTGCCCTGAAACTGACCCTTTGGCAGATTGACGCCTCACTGGATGAGTTAATTATCTGGCTCTATGACGTTTCCTGCGCAAGATTTGATGAAATAAAAATCCCTTCTCTAACTCAACATCTATTTAGAGAAGGGATATTCGGCTAACAGCTAATGACTATCGGCTAATAACTTCCCTCTAACATTTCACATCGCATTAAAGTGTCAAAAGGAACGCAAATGATAGAACATTAGTGCTAAACTGAGCACTGATAACTGTTTACTGAGGACTCTCTCATGTCTAAACGCTACACTTCTGAACATAAAATCGCCGTTCTAGCACTGCTCGATGCCAACGGCGGCAGCGTCTTGCTCACCGCCGCCCAGTGTGGAATTCCTCAACGTACCTTACGTGCGTGGAAGGCAGACCGTACTCAACGGCAGCAAGACGTTCACCAATTGCCGCCGTCTGCCCAACGGCAGCAGGACGGGAGCGAACTGCCGCCATCTACCGAAGGGCGGCAAGACGACGCTGAATTGTTGCCGCCGTCCCCTGGACGGCAGCAGCACGATAGCGAATGGCAAGATGAAGACGAGATTATGCGACTACGGAACTACGTTCAGCAAACGGCGTTGAGAATTGCGGCAAAACTTTCTAGCGAACTGGAATCGCCGGTTCTCTTTCACAAAGTCAGCGCTCTCAACGGTTTATTAGACCGTCTCACCAAAATCGAAAACGCTTTTCCTAAGACCAAGCCTGCACTTGTAATTCGCGTCGTGCATGAACGTGACTCTACGACTGTCTACCCATCAAAGCGTGATACTGATGATGAATAAAAACCCCTCTCTATCGAGCACGTCGGAGAGGGGTAACATATCTTGCTGATCGCTGACGGCTGATCGCTAACTGCTAATCGCTTCCGCCCTTCCACCGAGGCGACTGCGCTCATGACGACCACGCGGCTCTGGCACGCGCTCAAACGAGTGTCCCCAAGCGACCCGGTCTATCGTCGCGCCGCGACCCCCGGCGAACCCTACGCGCGGAGTCTATCGTTTGGCGCGCGGCTGGCGGTGGTCGGGCTGCTGATTCTGTTGTTTTGCGGCGGCATCAGCCTCGCGCCCGAAGCGACGTGGCTCGTCGTCTTTGGCGCGCTGGTTATTCTGCCGCTCGGTTATATCCTGCTGAATGGCACCCTGAGCGGCGTCGGCTGGACGGTTCATATCGCCGAGGACATCAGTCGGGAACAGGCTCAAGGCTCGTTTGATCTGCTGTCGGCGCTGCCCCACGGCGCGCCCGGCGCAAGCTGGCGGCTGTGCGCGGCGGCGCTCAGCCGGCATGGCGCCTTCGGCAGTGAAGACGCCGAGCGCGTCTGGATTCTGCGGACAATCTTTTTCCTCGTCGCGCTAGTCGCCTATATTATCGTCGCCAACCGTCCCGGCGACTGGATACCCGAATCCGACCGCTCATTTCTCGGCATCCTCAACCTGATCGCGCTCCTGATCGCCATTCGCATCGACGATATTCAGTCCGTGGTTGCCAGCGGGCTGGTCGGTATGCTCGTGCCAACAATCGTGCGCGATCCGGTCATGACCCGCCTGAGCGCCATCGGCGGCTTTTTGCTCGTCCAGATCGGCAGCTATGCCCTCGTGGGGCTGCTCGGTTTCGCGCTCCTGCCCGACGCGCTGGCGGCGCTCGGCGTCGGCGCGCTTGCCGCCAGCATTGCGCTGCCCATCGGGCGAGTGATGCTCTTTTTCGCCGTGCGCGAAGGCGTTAACCGGGCGCTCTGGCATTGGCTGGCGCGCAGCTTCGGAGAGCATCCGCGCGAGATGGAAGCCCTCTCCGGCGTTCGCTAGCCCGATGCTGACTTGGGCGTTCTGGCACGCACTGCGGCACCCGCCCGCGCGCAATCCGCTCTTTCGCCGCGCGTATACGGCGCCGGAACAGCCGATTCCCTGGTACATCGGCTGCGTGCAGGGGTTTGGGATTCTCCTGTTTTTACCGATTCTCGCGTTCGCGGGGCTGATCTACAGCATCGGCTGGAGCGTGGGCATCGCCAACCTGATCGGCAAGGAGCGCGTGCGCGGCACGTTTGACCTGCTCAGTCTGTGTCCATCGGGACCGCTGGGCATGAGTTGGGCAATCGCGACCGGCTATCTCTATCACCACCGCACCTTCAAAAACATCACCTCGCCGGGCAACGTGTTTATCCGGGTCATGTTAGCAGGGAGTCTCATCGCGCTTGTCGATCTTCAGGCGCTGCTCGCGCCCGGAGTCGATTGGACGATCCTGCTCTGGACGTTGTTGAGTCGCCTGGCTGCGGCGGCGGTCGCGCTGTATATCGACCAGGTCCAATCGCTGGTTCTTGGGGCGCTCGTCGGTATGGTCATGCCGGGAATAGCGCGCGAGCGCGTCAACGCGCAGCTTTACGCTTTCGCCGCGTACATCGGAGCGCAGCTTGCGACATATTTTGTCACAATCATGGTTGGTTTCTACCTGATCCCCCTGCTGTTTGACCGTCTCTCGCTTGCAGGCATCGGCGCGGATGCTGTGATTGTGCTCCTTCGACTGGCGCTCTTTTTTGGGACGCGCGAGCTATTGATCCGCCTCCTCTGGCGGCGATTGGTCGAGCAGTTGAATCCCGATCCCGGTGAAATCCGCACGCTCCTGCGCGCGCATGTGGGCGGCTTCCCTCGCTATTGAGCATCCCGAGGGATGAAAACACAGGATATGCCGCGGTAGGGGCGACCGAGCCGGTCGCCCGTTTTACATAAAGCTCCGAACTATGCAATTCCTCTCTGAGACTGCCGTGGTTCTGGACGCTCGGACTCTCGCCGCGCTATAATAGGCAGACGAGCGAATTGGAGTCCTCACGTGACCGACCTGATCGAACCAAACGCCATTCCCGTTGCCGACCCGCCCGGCTGGCAGCCCGACCCGAACCACCCGCGCCGCCGACCACCATGGATCAAGGTTCGCGCGCCGCAGGGTGAGAATTACGAGCGCGTTTACCAGTTGATGCGCGGTCAAACGCTGCACACCGTGTGCGAAGAAGCCCAGTGCCCGAACATCGGCGAGTGCTGGGGGCGCGGCACGGCAACCTTCCTGATGATGGGCGACACCTGCACGCGCTCGTGCGGCTTCTGCGACATCAAAACCGGGCGTCCAAGCCCGCTCGACTGGGCAGAGCCGAACCGCATCGCGGAGGTCGTGCGCGCGCTCGGCTTGCGTCATGTCGTCATCACCAGCGTCAACCGCGACGAGCGCGCCGACGGTGGCGCGCCGATCTTCGCGATGGTCATCAAACGCATTCGCCAGCTTCAGCCCGGTTGCAGCATCGAAGTATTGATCCCCGATTTCAAAGGCAACAAAGCGGCGCTCAAAATCGTCATGGACGCGCAGCCGGAAATTCTCAATCACAACGTCGAGACGGTGCCGCGCCTGTTCAAAAAGGTGCAGCCGCAGGATCATTACGAATGGGCGATGGTCACGCTCGAAAACGCCAAGCAGATGGATCCGCTCGTCCTCACCAAGAGCGGCATCATGGTCGGCTTGGGCGAGACATTGGACGAGGTTGTAGACGTCATGCGTGATCTCGCGGATCGCGGCGTCGACATTCTCACGGTCGGGCAGTATCTACAACCGAGCAAAAAGCACCTGCCGGTCGAGCGCTTCTACCTCCCTGAAGAATTCGACCGCATTCAGGAAATTGGACGCGAATTGGGCTTCAAGTGGGTCGAGAGCGGACCGCTGGTACGCAGCAGCTATCGCGCCGACCAGCAGGCGCGCGCCCTGTCGAAGCTGAATTTCCTTCGCTGATTGTCGGGTGACGTTTCGTGTGGAGCGGCTATAATATCGGGCTGCCTGACCCACGGACTGGAGGGGATCGAATGAAACGACTATTCCTACTGCTGACGGCTGTGCTGCTTGCCGTCGTCGGCGTTGGCGCGGCGAGCGCGCAGGATGTGAACGTCGCGTTTCTCTGCGAAGACGCGAACACCAACAGCGGCGGCGCGATTACCGTAACCGGAAGCATCGACAATATTTTTGACGTCAACCGCGGGCTAACAGGGAACACCTACTGCCGCATCATCGTCAAGGACAGCGCCGTCATCACCCAGATTGCCGAAGTCGGCGATCTCGCCGTGGTCAATCGCGGCGTCATTCAAGCGGTCGATATTTTCGGCATGTTCCCTGAAGGGGAAACGTGGAACGACCTGCGGACGCCTGTGCGTGTGTGCCTGCGCGGAACCGGCGACGTCCTGTTCCTCGATGCCGACACGTCCCGACGGAATCTGTCGCGCCTGAACGAGGCAGACAGTCCGAGCGGCTACTCGTGCGCCAGCCTGGTGCGCTCCGGGACTGTGGTGCTCGTGCCGCCCGGTCCTCCCCTTGTCGGCGTGGTCACCAATACGGACGCCGCAAACCCGGCGAGCGTGATTGACCTGACCAACTGCCAGGTGGTGACGACCTTCAACGGCGTGTTCCTGCGCCGCGAGCCGCATACGAATGCGCGCATCCGCTGGCAGTTCGAGGACAGCCAGATTTTGAACGCGACCGGCATTGCCGGCAACTGGTACCGCATCGACTTTCGCGGTCAGCCGGGCTGGCTTTCCGCCGCCTTCGTGCGTCCAATCGGCAACTGCCTCGCGCCGGATGGCAGCGTCGTCGGCACGAGCGACCCGTTCGCGCCGGGAGACGTGAACACGTTCACTCCCCTGACTAACTGCGAGATTACGACCAATTTCAACGGCGTTAACCTGCGCCGGGAGCCGAACCTTCGCGGCAGCATTCGCTGGACATTTGAAGACAGCCAGACGCTCGATGCGGTCGGCGTGAGCGGCAACTGGTATCTGATCGCCTTCCGCGGCTCCCCCGGCTGGATTAACGCGGAGTTCGTGAACGCCAGCGGCGACTGCTGAGCGCGGGCGACGAGGCAGACAACCGACGAGGGGAGCAGCCTATGCTCCCCTCTGTGCTATGAGATGACAATTTCTGAAGGAAATTTTTGAGTTTAACCACAGGGATATCGGATGTTACAGCTTGCAAAAACCATTGTCATTCAGCGTCCGATCGAAGAAGTGTTCGACGTCGCCACCTGCCTTCGCCGCTGCGTCGTCTGGTCAGCGCCGATTGTGGAAACCCGCATGATATCGGACGGTCCGGCGCGGGTCGGCGCGGAATACGAGCACACGATGAGTCTGTTCGGGCGCACCTTCAAAACGAATCCGGTGATTACACGGTGGGATCCGCCGCGCGCCTCGGAATACGCCAGCACGAAGGGTCCCATGCCCGTCCGTGTGACGTTTGAGCTGGAGACCGTCGGCGACAGTACCGAACTGACGACGATTTATGAGGCTGAAGTCCCAAATTGGGTGCGTGAGATCGGCGCGCCGCTGCTCCGAAAAATGCTCCAGCGTCAGTATGAAGCGGACTTAGAAACATTGAAGGAACTTCTGGAGAGCAGAACGCCAGTCGTCGCCCCTAACTAGGCTGGAATTTCTCCGCGCAATAAAAAGAGCGACCCAACTGGTCGCTCTTCCTTTCTGTACACTTTTCTACACTGGATGCGTCCCTTCCTATGATTCCAGCACCTTGTCGTCAATCAACTGCTGCTGCACCTTCTGCCCGTGCGGGTCGAAGGCGAAGTGCTGCCCGTAAAGCTGAAACTCCATATCCTGCATCGCGCGCCCGGCGCGGTTCTTCTCAATCGTGAACACGACCCAATCGCGATACTGTTTCGCGGTATACGGGTTAAATGTGACGTGATCCTTCGACAAGATTTGATATTTGTTATTCATGATGATCGCGATGTCGGACTCATAATCGAGCGCGCTGCTGCCCCGCAGGTGGAACAGGTGAATGCGCTTGCTCTTGAGACCTTCGCGGTCGGCGGCGACAATCGACCGCACGGGCACGTCGAGCGACATGGCGATGTCCTTCAACCCTTCGACAATCATCGTTACTTTGTCGTTCTCGTCGCGCGGGCGCTCTGGATGCACGGCAATCTTCTGTAAATAGTCGACAAAGACGGCGACGTTGCCGCCCGTCGCGTCGCACAGCCGCGCCGTCATCTCTTTTATCGACCGCAGCGTCGTCACGGCGGGGCTGGCTTTCACCAGAATCAACCGGTCGGCGTAGCGCATCATGCGCCCTGCTGCCGGAGCCGTGCGCGGATTCTCCCGCAAAATCGACTGAAGCGAGCCGCTCGCGCCGTCGCGCCCCATGAACTCTTTCGCGCGCTGCGCCACGATAATCTGGTACAGGTCGCGCAGCTTCAGCCCGCGGCTGGCATCAATTTCCGGCGGGTTTACGCTCTCCATGCACAGGAGGCGGTGCATGAGGTGGGTTTCGGTGTGCTCATAAGAAATGTAGAAAACGTACTGGTCGGGGCGCATGGCGACGTTACGCGCGATCTGGAGCGTGGCAATCGTCTTGCCAATCCCCTGCGCGCCGCCCAGCAGAATCAACTCCGTCTTTCGCAGTCCGCCGCCGATAAACCCGTCCAGCGGGTCGAACCCGGTCGGCATCGGCACGTAATCGACCAGATCGCCGCGCACGACGCGCTCGTTCGCCTCGTTCAGCACCTGCGTCAGTGTGCGCGGCATGTGCGCGTTCCCGCGCGAGGTCGTCGCGGCGGGACGTTTCGCGGGCTGCGGGCGCGGCGTATTTTCCGGCGGCGCGGCTGGCTGCGGCGGCGGTACCGGAGTTTTGGCGGGTTCGGTGGGTGGGAACTCGTCTGTGAAACGTCGTGTCGTCATTGTGGGTCCTGCATAGCGTCCTTTCGTAACTATCATACGACTGGCGTCGGAACGATTGCGTTGAGAATCGATCACAAACCAGTCGATTCGTCCCACCACTCAAACGGAACGCCGACTTCAGCACAACCTCACGTAACAGTTTGTTTAGGGTTTCTTCACAAACCCCAGTCACCTATGCTAGAATAGATGAGTTTTGGACTCCTGTCGGGTTCGTACGCCCCGTACGAATGGTTACCATGTTCCCAAACTCTATAGTAGGAGGCAGGGATTGATACAAGAACTTCTCACCAGAGCCGATCAGCGCGGCTACGTAACGTTCGAAGATGTTCTGGAAGTCCTCGATGAAGATGGAGATGATGTCAATGCAATAGAAGCTCTGCTCTACGAACTCGATGAACTGGGCATCGAGCTGCGTCAGGAAAGTGAATCGCCTGACCGTATGGCGCTCGCAGATGACTTCGAGATGGAGTTTGAACCTGAAGAGTTCATTCAGGACCCCGGCGTTGGCGACATCAACGCCGTATCCGCAGACGACCCCGTGGGTCTCTACTTCCGCCAGATGGCGCAAGAACCTCTCCTCACCGCTCAGGAAGAAATTGAACTCGCAAAACGGATCGAGCTTGGCAAACAGGCGCGCGACGCCGTGGAGCGCCTGCACGGGCAAATGAGCAACGAAATGTGGCTTATGAACGTCGAGCGACTTGTCGGCGACGGTCAGGCTGCCCGCGAGCATCTGGGTCGCGCCAACACCCGGCTGGTCGTCAGCATCGCCAAGCGCTACATGGGTCAGGGACTGCCCTTCCCCGATTTAATTCAGGAAGGCAACGTCGGTCTGATGCGCGCCGTCGACAAATACGATTATCGCCGCGGCAACCGCTTCAGCACCTACGCCACCTGGTGGATTCGCCAGGCGATCACCCGCGCGCTTGCCCAGAAAACCCGCACCATCCGTATTCCCCTTCATATGACCGAACGTATTCGCCAGATGTACCGCACCGCGCAGTCGCTTGAACAGACGTTGGGACGCCGTCCCAGCCCGGAGGAGATCGCGCTCGAAATGGAGCTTCCGGCGGATAACGTTCGCTCGATGATGGATGCCAGCCAGCACGCCATTGCGCTGGAGCGACCGGTTGGCGACGATGGTGACAGCGAGTTCGGCGATTTCATCGAAGACCAGGACTCGCCAAGCCCGGTGGAAATGGCAACGCAGCATCTGCTGCAAGAGACGATCGAGGAAGTTCTGAGCGAACTGACCCCACGGCAGAGTCACATTTTACGGCTGCGTTTTGGTCTGGGTGGCGGCGAGCCGCACACTCTGGAGGAAATCGCCAACAAATTTGGTCTGAGCCGCGAGCGGATTCGTCAGCTCGAAAAAGAGGCGCTGCGGCGTCTGCGCCATCCGCGCCTGGCTCACAACCTGCGCGATTACCTCAGCTAGAAGCACGCCAGACAACCACATACTGCAAAGAGAGCCGGGCACCAACGCCCGGCTTTGCATTTGGGTTACTCGCTCGACGCTGGCGCGTGGCTGTCGTGCGTGAATACGCGCTCGCCGCTCGGCATCAGGGTGTCCTGATAGATCGTCACCACGCTTGCCGAGGAAAAAAAGCCAACCGCTTTCACCGGCGTCAAGCCCAGGTTGCGAAACCCATGCAGAGAGTGCGCCGGAATGGCGACCAGCGCGCCGGGGGCAAGCGCCTTGCGCTCGCCTTCCACCCAAGCTTCGACGCTGCCTTCCAGAATAAGGACAAGCTCCTCGACGCTGTCGGTGTGCAGCGGCACAATCCCCCCTGGATCCATCTGAATGGAGACCACCGACGCCTTTTCGGGAGCGCTCCCATCCCACGCGATAAATTTCGACTTCATGCGCGAGTCGGGATCGCACGCGAGCCATTCTTCCATGAGCTCTTCGGCGTCGAGGCGGGCAACAAGCATGGTTAAATACTCCTCAGGAATCTGGGGCGGGCTATCTGTATAGCTAACCAGATTCGACGCATGGGAACGTCACCCTTACGAAGTATTTCATCTCATACTTTCGGATGAGATCGCTATGAGGCGCGCAGTTACCGGCGAACAACCCCGTCACGGTAGGACGGCGAGGGCTTCAATTTCGATCAGGAAGGCAGCGTTGGCAAGCCGCGGCACGCCAATCCAGGTCGCGGTTGGAGGCGATGCCGGAAAGAAGGCTTGCAGCCCTTTGCGAACGGCGGAGGAGTCTTCCATCGCCGCCTCGACAATATAGATTCGCAGCGAGAGAATATCGTCCAGCGTTCCCCCGGCGGCTTGCATAGCGAGCGCCAGATTCTCGAAGGCTTTCGTCGTTTGCTGCTGCAAATCCGCCTGCCCGACGATCCGCTCGTGGTTGTCCCAGCCCACCTGACCGGAAATCGTCACGATCCGACTGCCGGAGCCGACGGTTATCTGGGAAAAACCATAGTGCAGGCTGTTGAACAGCGCGTCGGGGTTGATTGCCTGTCTTGGCATCGAACTGTGACCTTTCACATTGGGAACCAAACCACGTCGTTATTTGACGGGAGCAACTCCCCAACTCTACATCACCCACGCGCGCTTTGCCGCAGCGACATGGAAGCGCGTAAACATAGGCAGACGTCGCACCGTGGCACAGGAATTGCACGGGCTGCCTTGTCCTTAAATGGTTATTGATGTCAAGCTCCTTCGATCCCATAATCGGCGTTAAAGTGCATTATCCAAGGAGTCTGGCATGGCGGATCAGGGCAAGCCCAAATATGCCTTCTTCAAAGGCAGCATCGTGCCGCTGGCGGAGGCAACCATTGGCGTTATGACGCACGCCTTCAATTATGGCACCGGAGTCTTTGGCGGCTTACGCGGCTACTGGAACGACGACGAAGCGCAGTTATTCGTGTTCCGTCCCCACGATCATTTCGAGCGCCTCATTCAATCCGCTCGGCTCATGCGAATTGACGTCGGCTATTCGGCGTCGGAGCTGGTCGATATCCTCACCGACCTGTTGCGCGCCGAAGGCTTCCGCGAAAACATCTACATTCGCCCGCTTGCCTATAAATCGAGCGAAATGATTGGCGTCCGCCTGCACGACGTCGAGGACGCCTTCACCGTGTTCGCGCTGCCGTTCGGGCGCTACGTCGACAAGGAAGAAGGCTTGCACGTCGGCTTCTCCGCGTGGCGGCGCGTGGACGACAACGCCATCCCCGCGCGTGGCAAAGTCACGGGAGCCTACGCCAACTCCGCGCTCATCAAGACGGACGCGCAGCTTGCCGGGTATGACGAGGCGCTTGTGCTCAATCAGGATGGGCACGTGTCGGAAGCGAGCGCGGCAAACGTGTTTGTGGTGCGGAAAGGCGTGGTCTACACGCCACCGGTGGAATCGAACGTGCTGGAAGGCATCGTGCGCCGCAGCGTCATCGACCTCCTGCGTGACGAGCTTGACCTGACGGTGGTGGAGCGCAATATCGACCGGACAGAAGTTTACATCGCGGACGAGGTTTTCCTGTGTGGCACCGGCGTGCAGGTGGCGGCGATTACGAAGGTCGAACACCGGGACATCGGCAGTGGGCAGATGGGCGAGATCACCCGCGGGGTTCGCAATCTCTTTTTTGACGTCGTGAGTGGTCGCGCCCCCGACTACCGCCACTGGCTAACACCGGTCTATACCAAAGAGCCGGTGCAGTCGCGCTAAGCCGTCTGCATTCTAGCGTCGCAGCAGCGCCGGCACGTCCGGTTGCGCGGTCTCCGGTGCGTCGTCCGAGGAATAAACGGGGAGGATCACGCGGAAGATACTCCCCTCTCCCGGCGCGCTTTCGACTTCGATACGCCCGCGGTGCGCGTCGACAATCTTATACGTGATCGGCAGTCCCAACCCCGCGCCACCTGTATCCGTGGAGCGCGCCCGGTCGGAGCGATAGAAGCGCTCGAAAACGCGGTTAAGCTCGCTGGCAGGAATGCCGATCCCGGTATCCCGAATCTCGAACACAACCCGATTCTCCTGCGCGCGCGTCGCCAGCGTAATTGTGCCCCCCTCTGGGGTATAGTAAATCGCATTCTTCAGCAGGTTGCCGAGCGCGCGGCTGAATTCGACCTGATCTACGTAGACCGGGGGCAGATTTTCCGCGCTCTCCAGCACGAGACGGTGTCCCTTGCCCTCGGCGGCGGCGCGGTGCTGCTCGACGATGTCGCGCGCCAGCGCGTTGCTGTCGTACGGCGCGAACTGAAATTCGACGTAAGCCAGGTCGAGGCGCGACAGGTGGAATAGGTCGTCGATCAGCTTGATGACGTGCGTCACCTGGGCTTCCAATGACTCCACGTGCCGCTTCTGGCGTTCCGGGTCGGTCGTGCGTTTAATGAGGTAGAGGCTGGTCGTCATGACCGACAGCGGCGTGCGTAGGTCGTGCGACGCATCGGAGAGAAAGCGCCGCAGCATGTCGATACGCTCATATTCCAGCGCGAGGTCCAGCGCCTGTTCTTCCGCTTTCTTTCGCTCGGTGACATCGGTCCCCACGCCCAGAATGTGATTGACCTTACCACCGGGTGAGACGACAGGCACTTTCGTCGTCTGGAACCAGCGCGTCTCGCCGCTGGACGCATCGACCAGCGGCTTCTCGGACATAACTTTGGGCGTCAGGCTCGCCAGCACCTCCTGGTCATCGCGCCGAATCTCTTGGGCAGCTTCCTCGCCAACCACATCCACATCCGACTTTCCGATCATCGCTTCAACCGTTGTCCCGAACAGGTCGGCAAGCGCTTTATTGACCAGTGTGAATCGGCTCTCCGAATCTTTAACGAAAATCAGGCTCGGAATGGAGTCGATGAGTTCCCGCAGAAATGCCTCGTGATGGCGCAGGGCATCTTCCGCCAGCTTGCGCTGGGTAATGTCGT
>CALMDI010000412.1 GCA_937864975.1 uncultured Chloroflexota bacterium
GCATTGCTTGCCCCGCAGCGCGTGCTCAACCAGCCGAATCTTGCCCGTCATCGTCTTCCCAAAACGGCGTCCACACGCGATCACCTGGAAGCGCGCCTTCGACGTGAGAATCGCGTCTTGTCCAGGGTGGGGATCGATGAACCGACCCGTCCGCATCGATGTATTCAATTCGAATCACCTTCTCGTGCTCATCCTCGGTCACGAAGGCGTCCAGTTTGGCGATCTGCGTGAGAACCTGGCTCAGCGCCGTGATACGCTGGCTGGCGGTCATGTCGTCCATCTCCATGCCAATGGCTTTGACCAGGTAGACCGCGGTTTCAAACAGTTGCCCGACCACGTATTTCAGCGTTTTTTCCTCTGGCGTTAGCGGCGGTCGCGCCGGCGTTTCCACGGGCGCTTCCGGTGAGGCGTCATGCGCGGCGTGCCAGCGCGCCAGCGTGTGCCGGTCGATGCCGGTCTTAGCGGCAGCTTCCTGAAAATTGCCACCGTACAGCTTGACCTGCTCAAGCGCCCGTGCCTTCTCAAGCTTCGTATAGCGTTTGCGCTTCATAGGCTGTTGGGATAGAACCCCTCCCTTCCCACAGAATGGTCCTACAGACTGCCTGCCGTCTGCCGAGACGCACCGACCGGGCTTGCCCTCCGGCTGATGGCGGATCGCGGTCGCGTACTCGCACACGGTGACCGCCCGCGCCGGTCAGTGTTGTCTCGACACGTTCAAAATTAGCACGTATGTTCTATAAGCGGATAGACATATGATCGACCATTTGGTCGACCATGACATGAATAATCGCAGGGTGTAATAATTATCGAAGTCAATCGCGAACCGGATTAACGCGGCGCGCCAATCCTATAGCGCCGGGGTGAAGCCCTCAAAGGTCAGCGGAGCAGGCGGATGCTGCGAGCGCGTCCCGGCTCTCGGCTCACCAGTCCCTGGGCTTCTAATTTGTCAAGGTGCCGGACGACATTGCCGTGGCTGGTATAACAGGCTTTCGAGATTTCACGCAGCGTCGGTGGGTAGCCATGCTCGCTCTGAAACGTCCTTATAAACTGATAGATAGAGTCGGTAATGCTCCTGTCCATGTTGTGCCTCCCACATTACAGGATTCAAACCAGCATCCTATCATGGTTTTAGAACATGCGTTCGTATACGTTTCGCTATAATGCTGTTAGAGAAGCGCTGACGAGCGGTTGCAGGATCGCGCCGTCCCGCGTTATAACTCGCGGGCGAGAGGTGATCAGACGAATTAAACTCCAAAATCAAAAAGAAATTTTTAGGAGAACAGGGTTCTCTAAGAGTCTTTTCCCCTCTCCCCTTGTGGGCGCTTAGGGGGTCGAGCCGAAGGCTCGACTGAAGTTCCCGCCAGAGGCGGGAACCCCGTGCGGGGGCAGGGGCTGAGGGGAACATCGGTTTAAATTCATTTCTTGAAGACCAATTCAGGAGGAGAGCGATGGACTTTCTAAAACGGCTCTTCGGAAACAACGGCGCCACGCGCGATGCCAGCGCGGGCGATGCCACCGGAGTCTATTTCTACGTGCGCCCAAATGGATGCGATGAGGTGGTGCGCGTTCGCGTCGACCGCAATAACGATCTCAGCCTTGCCGACGACGGCTCGACCTATTGGGTGCGTAAAGGCGTGCGCGGAACCAAATGCCGCCAGCCTGTCGAGCTAACCATCTATTTCGACAGCAGTCGCAGGCTTACCAGCACCGATGCACAAAATGGTGTGCTCGTCACCCACGCCGACTATACCGCCTGGCTCGAAACCCAGGCATCATCCTGAACCGCCTCCGCATTATTCCCTGTCGGGGAGGGCGCTTAGCGGTTCGCCAAAGGCGAACTTTAGTCAGCGAAGCTGACCGCGCGCCAGGGGGTGGCGTTGCCTTGAAATCAACCCGATTTCCCAGCCCCTTCAGCGGGCTTATAGTTTAAAATTGCAGCCGGGTGGCTTCAGCCCCCGGCGTCTCCCTAGCTCCTCGCCTCGCTCAGCAGCCGCTCCGTCACCGTACTGGCAGATCGGAACGCCCCATCTTGCCGTGTCATAAGGTGCGTGATGAGCGAGAGCGATACGATGGGCACGCCATCTTTGGGCTTGACCAGCGGCGACAGCGCCGAACCCACCTGCACTTCGATCTGTCGGCGGATCCGTTCGGCGTCCGCAATCGTCGTCAAAACGGCGATCCGATCCGCCGAAAGCTGCGTCACCAACACGTTGCTCTCCTCGTCAAGCACCGATCGAACCTTCGCCACCAGCGCGCGCATCACGTCGTCCGCGGCGGCATAGCCATGCACGTCGCTCAGCCGTCCCAACCCGCCAACCGCCACGCTGATCACCGCCCACGGCTCGTTTCGCTTCATCCGTTCGGAAAGCTGCGTCTCAAGCTGATCCACTTCTGGCAGTTCCGTAATCGGATTCACCAACAGCAGCCGTCTGGAGCGTTCCAGCACGTTACGCACGCGCAGCTTCAGTTCTTGAATGTCGAACGGCTTGGTAATGTAGTCGATCACCCCAAGTTCCAGCCCTTGCAGCTTATCAACACGCTCCCGTTTTTCCGTCAGAAAAATGATCGGTACGTGCTGCGTTCGCCGCTGTAGCCGAAGCTGGCGGCACACGTCAAAGCCTGTGGTATCCGGCAGGTGAATGTCCAGAATAATCAGGTCAATCGTCTGCTCGTTGGCGATTCGCACCGCGTCCTCACCCCAGCCTACGCGGACGACGTCGTAATGCTGAACCCGAAAATAGGAGTCGAGAATCTCCGCCAGATTTAAATCGTCATCCACAATCAGAATGCGTGGCTTCAGCACAACCGACTCCTGCGTTCGCTCATAACAGGGTAATGCGGGGGTGAAAATTGCCTGCCGCTCGGCGAAAGGTTGAACGGATGCAGAAATGACGTTGTACGGGCGACCGAGCCGGTCGTCCGTTTGCAGTCTCACCCAGGGTTCAACACCAAGCCGACTGTCGTTTAGACCAGGGCTTCAAGATCCTGCACAGTACGACCGATATCCAGAAAGATCAAACCCAGTTTCGCCTCGCGTCGCGCCATCACTGTCAGAACCGCTTCTTCACCGACCGATGTCAGAATGACGTAACCATTCTCGCCCTTAATATACACCTGTTGCAGCATCCCTCGTCCTAACTCGTTTGAAATCCGCTCGCCAAGCGACAGCATCGCCGCCGACATCGCGCTGACGCGATCCTCTTCAATCCCCGGCGGCATCGACGACGCGATGCTCAGTCCATCCACGCTGACAATCGCTGCCGCTTCGACGTCACCTGAACTCGCCTGTAGCTCGCGCAGTCGCTCCACCAGTTGTTCTGTCCGTGACTTAGCCAAAGACCGCTGCTCCTGTTGTCGTGTCGCGCGCCGCGTGAATTGCTCTCGTGGAAGGAGGGTATCCGCGGTATGGCTGGCGATGACCCTCTCAGGGTACAGTATAAAGCGACTTCGGGGCGCATTGCAATAAAGATTGGAACGGTCAGACAGCGCGGCAGCATCGGAGACGTGCTGCCTCTGGCGGTCTGCGGCATTGTGCCGATACGAGCGACGGTATAAGAAACGCATGAATATCGGGCTTCATGCGTAAAATTTGTATTACAATATTCGTAATAACGCTGGCTTGTGACCAGCGTTCCCGGTTTATTTGCCCTGATGCATAAATACAGCGGGCTTTTTGTGGAAACGTTCAATTTCGCTGCGGACGAAGTTGTGCATAAGTTACAAGAGACTATTCCAGGACAAGGAACCACGATATATACTCGCAGCATAAGCACCGCAAAATTAGTTTAGGCGATCCGGGGCGTTCACACCGGTTAGATGGAGACTCGATGATTGTCAGTGAAGAAACAGGCGACGGCGCGTTGATCGAGCGCCTGAGAAATAATGATCTGGATGCGCTGGGTACATTGTTTGATCGATATTATCCACAAGTTTACCGAACCGCCGTTGCAATCACCCACGAACCCGCTGTCGCTGAAGACCTCGCCCAGGACTGTTTCCTCAAGCTTCACCATTACGCCAACCGAATCGATACCAACCTCCCCCTCGCTCCCTGGCTGTACCGGGTGACGGTGAATCTCGCCTATACGTGGATTTCGCGTCGGAAAAAGCGGCGCGTCTCGCTGGAAGCGCTGGTCGACCAGTTGATGACGCCCTCCGGTCACGCGCCCGACCAGCTTGCCGAGCACGCCGAGATTCAGGAACAGGTGCGTCGCGCGGTTCAGGCGCTGCATTTTAATCAGCGCGTGGTAGTCGTGTTACACTATTTAAGTGGGCAAAGCTTGGACGAAATCGCGGATATTCTCGATTGTCCGGTTGGTACGGTCAAAAGCCGCCTGTATTACGCGCGCGAGAACTTGCGGCGGCAGCTTGGCGATGCCAGCCGCGTCACCGAGGTGGCACACGGTTATGCAGGACTGGTCGGATAAGTATCTGGATTTGACCATCGAGGCGGCGCTGCACTCGCGGGTCGTGACCCCGCAGCAAAAGCGATTGGCATGGGAGCGGCTGCGCGACCAGGTCGAGGCGCAAACGAGCCTGCCGCCTGTCATGCTCGTGGAGCGTTCGCGTGACCGCCGCTCGCACTCTGTTGCCGGCGCGGTACGCTCGTCGCTGTTCTGGCTGATGGCGCTGCTGCTGGACGACTCGAGCTATGACCGGGCGCTGCGGAACCGACCGCTTTATGCCGCGTGTGGCATTTTCGAGGTGCCGCTTCGAAATATGATTGGCGGTATGGCGGTCTAGTTCCCTGGTTGATAGGCGCAGCGCTGGCAGCGGGCAACCCCCGCTGTTTCGTTTTCAGCCCGGTAAACCTTAATCCTTGTTCCGAACGCGCCCGATAAAGCGCGGCGAGTCCGCCGTTATAATTGAGATACTGTTTGGGCAGGTCAATGCATTACGGATGAAGCGAATGAGCGTTCCGCGTATCCTCACTGTCGATCCTACCGGGTCTATCGCGCGCATGGTACGGGCAGCCATTGAACTGACCGACCGTTCGGTGATTCAGGTGGATGTGCCGCGAAGCCAGGACGCGCTCGACGAGGTGAGCCGCGGCGGGTACGACCTGCTGGTGACCTCGCTGGGTATCGACCGCCAGATGAAGGGAGTTGATCTGGCGCGGCGCGTGCGTCAGAGTTCTCCAGATACCGCCATCGTCATTGTCGCGGATGCAGACGATCCAGGCGAACCGGATGAGGAAACAGGCGCGAATGCGCTGTTCGTCATCATGCGCCGCCCGGTGGACATTCACCAGTTCCTGCGCGTCTTTGAAGCGGGGTTAAGCGGCGGCGACGCTCTCAAGGCGATAACAGCGAATACCAGCGCGCCGGGGAAGATGGCGATGGATTTTGGTCCGGTGCCCGCGGTCGATTCCAAAGCCGCCTTTATGGTCGTGGACAAAGTACTGACCGATGTGGGCGCGCAGGCAGCCGTCTTGAGCAGTCGCAGCGGCGAGGTGCTGATCGAGCGCGGCGGCGCGCGGGCGCTCAGCCGCGAGCAGTTGAGCAGCGCGCTGCTGCCGGTGGTGCAGGCGACGGTGTCGATGCGGGAGCTTGTCGGCGGACACGCCGACGGGCTGCACTTCTTCGACGGCGAAGCGTTCGACGTGTTTGTGCTGACCGTCGGTTATCATCACTTTTTGTCGCTGATCTTCGACGGCAATTCGGGTTCCCGGCAGTTTGGGGCGGTCACGCGCTTCGGACGGCGTTCCGCGGAAGACCTGAAAGCGCTGATCGGCGCGGGCGCGATGCTGATCGAGCCGCGCGCTCCCGTGCAGGTCGAAACGCGCGTCAAGACGCCGCCTTTCGTCGACGTCGAGCTTGAACTTGTCGAGCCGCTCGTCGTGAAAGCCGAGACCTGGGATAACGACGAGACATCGCAGGCAGAACCGGAACCTACCGCGCAGCTTGACCCGATTGATAATTTTGACCCCCGTATTCTCGAAGCCTTATCCGCCGTGGATGATTCGGCGGCAGACGCGCTGTTCGACATGGATCGCGTGGCGGAGATTGCGACGGAGTCGCGACGCGGTCGCGGACCGATCTCATACGAGGAGGCGCGCGAGCTAGGAATCGTGCCGTAGCCGTTGGCGGTCAGCGGTCAGCCGCACACTTGTAAGCGGGAGGGCGCTCACGAGATCAGCGCTGCAGGCGCTGCCCGAAGCCAGCCAGGCTGTCCCCGCGGGGGTGGGGTAACAGACTTTGCAACCGCCCTGGCGGTGTTATCCCTCTCGCCTTCAGGACAGGGATTTTTAGAATCTTGCGGGCGACGCTATTCCGTCACAAACCGCATCCGGTTGCTCCACGGATCGTCTACCAGAAGCGCCGAGTCGCGCTCCTCGTAGGCGACGTTCGCCTTGTTCAGGCGGGCGATCAGTTTATCGCGCGTGTCATTATCGGGCAGCACGATCACCCATTCGCGCAAACCCACCGAGTCGGCTGGCGGAGGCGGCGCGTTGCGACTGTGCCAGATGTTCATGCCCAGGTGATGGTGATAGCCCCCGGCGGAGACGAAGGCGGCGCTCGGCATTTTGGCGACCACGTCGAAGCCGATCACGTTCCGGTAGAACGCCTCGGCTTTCGGAATATCCCCGACGCGCAGGTGCATATGCCCGACGACGGTACCTTCCGGCATCCCTTCAAAGGGCGCGGATTGATCTTCGACCGTCGCGACAATCGCTTCGAGGTCGATGGGATCGCTCGCCATCGCCACCTGCGTGCCGTTCCAGCGCCATTCCGAGCGCGGGCGGTCGCGGTAAATTTCAATCCCGTTGCCATCGGGGTCGGACAGATAAATCGCCTCGCTGACGAGATGGTCGGCAAAGCCGCCAACCGGGTACTGCGTGCGCGCCAGGTTTAAAAGCACGCGACCGAGATCGGGACGCGAGGGGACGAGAATCGCGACGTGATACAAGCCGGTGCTGTGATCGGGCTGGCGGCGCGCGCCGGGAAGTTCCTGCAAGTGAAGGATCGGCGTGCTGCCCGCGCCCATCGTCGTCCTGCCGGGCGACTCGTCAAGCACGTTCAAGCCGAGCACATCCCGGTAAAAATTCACCGACGGATGGAGATCGGAAACTGCCAGCGTGACGGGTCCAAGGTGCGTCGCGTCGTGCAGGCGCATGTCGCGTTCCGAAGTCGTCTGATTGGAAACCATTGACATGACTCCTCTATGAGGACAGCTTTTCAGAATGGGCTGACCCAACGGTTTGTTATCCTCTATTGACGCGGAAACGGGGCGTCCGCTTACCACACCGACATTTTTCTGACGCTTCTCCTATGCGCGCTCGTGGTTGTAAGCGGCAGCCCGCGCCTCTATACTTCCGCGCTATGCGTGCCGAACTCGTTTCTTCCACCGACGCGCGGCTGCGTCTCGCCCTCGTCTGCCTGCTGCTCGGCGTTTACCTGCTCATCTACATCCCGAAACCCGATTCCGCCGACGGCGACGCGGTGCTGGCGGTCGCGGCTGGCGCGCTCCGCGAAGGCAGTCCAAACATCAACGCCGTCGCCTATGCCGACTGGCTGCTGCCCCTGCCCGCATCGCGCATGGGCGCGTTCGGTGTGGATGGCGCGCTGTACGCCAAAAAAGGACCGACGCCGTCACTCGCGCTCCTACCGCTGGTAGCGCTGGCAGATGCGCTGCCGTGGCTCACGACGCGCGCCACCGCGATGCTGCTCAATCCGCTGGTCACGGCGGTGACCGCGGCGCTTTTGTATACGCTGGCGCGGCGGCTTGGCTGCACACCGCGCGTGGCGTTTGCGTTGAGCTTGATTTATGGGCTGGCGACGTTCGCCGTCGTCTACGTCAAAACGCTGTTCGGAGAGCCGCTGGCGGCGCTGCTCCTGCTGCTGGCGGTGATCGCAGCGCACGACTCTCGGGCGCGCGGGGGGCGAAGCCTGCTCGTGTGCGGCGCGGCGTGCGGGCTGCTCGTCGGCGTGAATACCGTATATATCCTCATCGCGGGCGTCGTGGGTGTGTATGCGTTGGCTCGCCCACTCCAGACATCCATTGCTTGGTTGGAGAAGGGCAAGCATTTCGCTGCGTTTGCCGTCCCCGTGCTCGTGGCGCTTCTCATGCTGGCTCTCTATAACTGGGCGCGGTTTGGAAGCCCGTTGGACAGCGGCTACCACTTTGCCGAGGGGGAAGGATTTACACGCCCGATCCTGACCGGGTTGTACGGCTTGTTCCTCAGCCCGTTTCGCGGCGTGTTCTGGTACAACCCGGTTTTGCTGCTCGCCCTTCCCGGCTGGCTGATGCTTCGACGACGCGCGCCGGGGCTGGCGTGGCTGGCGCTCGTCCTCATCGCCGTACAGGCGCTGGCGTTCGCGGGCTGGTGGAGCTGGCACGGCGGCATCGTCTGGGGTCCGCGCTTTCTGCTGCCGGTGACGCCGCTCATGGTGTTGTTCCTTGCGCCCCTGCTGGACGCGGCGATGAGCGTCGCAAACGCAAAGCACGCGCTGTTCCTGAGGGCGGCGCTGGTCGGGTTCGTGGCGCTGTCGCTAGGGGTGCAGGCGCTTGGCGCGCTGTACAGCTATTTCCCGTACATCAACGGCTATCTCAATGCCCTCTACTGGACGGGTGAATTCGACTCGGCGGTCACGGCGCTGCGGGATGAAGTGCTCTATACGCCCGAACTCAGCCCGATTGTCGGGCATCTGGCGCTGGCGTGGGCGGGCTGGCGCTTTGAACCGGCGTGGCTGGCGCGCGGCGTTGACGCTGTCCACCTCGCGGCGGCGCTGGCGGTCATCGTCGCAGGCGCGATTGCCCTTGTGCCTCAGATACACCTTCGTATCCGCCCCTATACTCGGGTCGCGGGACTCGTGACGCTTATCAGTCTGAACGTCGTGGTCGCGCGCCAGGGCTTCAACGACGATGTGCAAGCCGTGCGGGCGCTTGCGGAAGCGCTTCAGCCGCCGGGAACGGTCGTCGCCGCGACAACGCTGTTTGAAAGCAGCCTGCTCGACCTGGAAGGCAGGCGAGTTGTCACGATGAACGCCCCGACCGCGGACGATGATCCGTGGGCGCAGTTGTTGTGGGGCTACGCAAAGCGCGGCAGCGAGCGCTTATGGCTCGTCTCCTGGTTCGGCGCTGGCGACCCACTCAACTGGCAGGCGCGCGATCTGTGGCAGTCGGCAGGCTTTGCCTTCGAGCGTCCGGCGCCGGGGCATCGCGTCCTGCTGTTCGACCTGTCGCCCATCGAAGCGGAGCAGCCGGGCGGCTGGCAGTTTGGCGCAATTGTACTGAGCGCTTACGGCGTCGAAACCGGGGGGGGTGGCGCGCGCGTGACGCTGGCGTGGGCGGCGTCCGAGCCGCTGTCTCAGGATTTCACCTGGTTCGTCCATCTGCTCGACTCGTCCGGTGCGATTGTGGCGCAGCAGGATCGTGCCCCACAGGGCGGCTACAAGCCGACGAGCGCGTGGCGACCCGGCGAGAGGGTGATTGACCGCCTCTTTTTTCCGCTGCCACCGGGAACAGACGTAAACGGCTGGCAGCTTCGGGTGGGCTGGCTTGATCCGCGCGACGGCTCCCCGCTGCCGGTGATCGAGCCGGATAGCACGCCGTCGGAAAGCGATTTTATCCTGCTGCCCGTCAATGATTAAGTGTGTTACGGATTCGTGTCGCTAGCT
>CALMDI010000413.1 GCA_937864975.1 uncultured Chloroflexota bacterium
GTTCATGGGAGGATTCAAGCTTTCAGCGATCAGTGGTCAGCTTTCAGCGAAAGGAAAAGAGTTAACGCAAAGGCGCAAAGGCGCAAAGGACGCAGAGGCGCAGAGAAATTTTCTCTGTGTCTCTGTCCCTCTGCGTCTCTGCGTTAAGGTTTTGCATTTGCTTTCTCTGACAGCGCCTTACTCTCAGGGTAGCAAAAAGCCGTGCCCTCCGCTAGACTTCGCCTCCATGACCGGCGTGTTTATCCTCTCGCTCGACACGGAAATCGCGTGGGGCACCTACGGCGCGCAGAAGCTCAGCCGCCTCAGTCCCTGTTTCAACGCCTATCGAGACTACTTCCCGCGGCTGATCGCCCTGCTCGATGCATACGACATTCCCGCGACGTTCGCGGTCGTCGGGCATCTGTTCCTGGAGCAGTGCAGCGGTCACGACGACGTGCAGCAGCCCCATTACCGCTGGAGCGGCGCGCCTGATTCGTACCGCGACCCATGCAGCGACCGGCAGCGCGCGCCGTGGTATTACGCTCCCGACATTATTGACCAGATTCGCGGCGCGCGCGTTCATCACGAGATCGGCACGCACACGTTCACCCACGTCATTGCCGCCGACCCCGCCGTGACGCCGACCGTTTGGGAGGCTCAGCTTGCCAAGTGCGCGGCGCTCCACGCCGAGCGCGGGCTACCGATGCGGTCGCTGGTGTATCCGCAAAATCAGATTGCTTATACAGATCGTTTGAACGATTTCGGAATCGTCGCCTATCGCGGGGTAGAGCGGCGCTGGTATACGCGCCTGCCGCGCCCGCTGCACCGCGCTTTTCACCTGCTGGATCGGACGCTGGGGCTGACGCCACCGACGTATAATCTGTCGTCCTTACGGGTGGGCGAGCGGCTGGTCGATCTGCCATCGTCGCAGTTTCTGATGGCATACGATGGCATCCGGCGGTTCATTCCGACGAGCGCGCGTGTCCGGCAGGCACGGCGCGGGCTGGAACAGGCGGTTCGGCGCGGGCAGCTCTTTCATCTGTGGTTCCACCCCTTCAACCTCGGTACCAGCGAAGAAATGTTCGAAGCGCTGTCGCAAATCCTTCAAATTGCCGCCCGCTACCGCGACGCGGGACAGCTTCGCGTGCTGACGATGGGCGCGGCAGCCGAACTGCTGCTGGACGATGCGGCGCGTGAGGACGGCAGTGTGGAAGCATCCCTGCGTGAAGAGTGGGTATGAGCGGTTGCATCGTCGTCCTCGCCAGCCGCAGCGAAACGTCCTACCTGCTCATCAACCATCTTGCCGAGCGCTTCCAGATTGCCCACGTCGTGTTTGAAGCGCCGCACGTCCGAAAAATGCTGCGCCATCGCCTGCGGGTTCTGGGGGCATGGATCGTGGCAGGTCAACTGCTGTTCTTGCTCTGGGATCGGCTGGTGATTCGTCCGCGATCCCGCGCGCTTATCGACCAGCTTATGAAGGGGTATGATACGCGCCCGCCGGACGGTCGCCTGCCGACGACCGACGTGGCATCGGTCAACAGCCCGGAAGTCCTCGCCCTGCTCCAAGCCCTTCAACCACAGGTCATCGTCGTCAGCGGAACGGGCATCCTCGGCAGGCGCGCGCTGGCGGTCGGCTGTCCGTTCGTCAACATTCACTGTGGAATCACGCCGCGCTACCGTGGCGTTCACGGCGCGTTCTGGGCGGTGGTCGAGGGGCGACCCGACCTCGCGGGGGTGACGGTGCATCAGATCGACGCGGGCGTGGATACCGGCGCTATTCTCGCGCAGGCGTCGATCACCGTCGCGGAAGCCCAGGCCCGTCTGGACGAGGTCGCGGCATCGCGGGCAGCGCGGGGTAGTCCTCCACGGGCAGCGTCGGCAGCGTGAACCGCGCCGGACCGCAGGTGAGCACCACGCGGGTGCCCTCGACGCGCAGGTCCGCCGACCATTCGGATTCAAGGCCCATGCCGCCGACATAGACACGGTTGTCGGCGCGAAGACGCAGGTCCAGCTGCCAGATGCTCGGCACGCCGGCCTCCCTGTTGTGTCAATGCCGCAATCCGTGACTGACAACATACAGTAAAATGAACATGACGCAACGCGCGAAAGCGCGATCAGCGAAAGGCGATGTTGCTTCAATTCGGCAGTGTCGTATTGCGGCGATATCGGGATATCTGAAGC
>CALMDI010000414.1 GCA_937864975.1 uncultured Chloroflexota bacterium
CAGGGCCTGCACGGTCTGCACAAGGGCAACAGCAACGGACACCACGGCAGCACAGTGAGTCAGCGGTCACAGTGAGTCAGCAGTCACGGCCAGGCGATGGACCGCGCGGAGTGCAGACGAGGAGCCCGGACCTGTCTGCAGTAGAGCACGCAGAGCGCCGAGTCCAGCTGTGCGATGCGCTGTCTGAGCGCCGCCGGGCTGGTGAGCTCAGCCGAGGAGGCCAGCAGCGAGGCCTGCGTCGGTGCAGGCAGGTCCGCGGACGACGAAGAAGAACCAGAGCCGGAGCCGGACCCGGACCCGGAGACGGCGGTCCGCTCCTGTTTCGGCACCGTGTTCGCCGCGACGATGATCCGCGTCATCCACCACATGGCGGACGTGCCCGCGGTGTTGGCGCAGGTGCGGCGTATTCTGGTGCCCGGCGGGACATTCATTCTGGAATACGCGAATAAGCGCAACCTGAAGGCGATGGTGCGTCACGCCCGCAAGCAGCAAACGTGGAATCCTTACGATCTGACGCCCGTCGAGTTTGTCGAGTTGAACTTCGACTTTCACCCCAATTACATGCGGCAGGCGCTTCAGAGCGCAGGCTTTACAACCAAGAAGCGGATTCCGGTGTCGTATCTGCGGCTTCAGGGGTTGAAAGAGCGGCTTTCGACGGAAACGCTCGTGCGTATCGACCGCGTGCTTCAGCACAGCGGCTTGCTCTACTCGCCCAGCATCTTCACCCGCAACGTCGCCGTCGGGGAAACGCCGGACAATCTGGCGCGCGAAACGTTGTTCGCCTGCCCGGACTGCGGCGGTCCGCTGGCGCGCGATGGCGACGTGGTGCGCTGTCGTCGCGATGGGCAGCGCTGGGCGGTCCGCGACGGCATTTACGACTTCAAAGCGCCCCTCGAAACGTGAGAAGGTTTGAGGGATGAAGTTTGAGCTTTGAGTAATAGAAGTAAAAAGTCGAAAGTGAAGGCTCAGCGCCGTACTTGCCACTTTTAACTTTTGACTTTGAATTTCACTCAAAGCTCAAGCCTCATCCCTCATAGCTCCTCCAGGTTCGTCCGTACCCACGCGAGATACGCTTCCCGCAGGGCCCGGGTAAACGGACCCGGCGCGCCGTCGCCAATGCGAACGCCGTCAATCTCGACGACCGGAACGATGCCGCGGCTGGCGCTGGAGATAAATGCTTCGTCCAGCCGGGGAATATCCTCGACGTGCACGGGCTTGCGCTCGACCGGGATGATCGTCGGCGCGATTTCCAGCACCACCTGCTGCGCGATCCCCGCGAGAATCCCCTCGACCGCCGTGCGTAATTCCCCGGCGACAATCGCATAAAAATTGCTGCTCATCCCTTCCAGGAGGTCGCCGCGCTCGCTCAGCAGCAAGCCTTCATAAATGCCCGGCGGCATTGCGCGCTGCAGCGCGCTGCGCCGTTCCATCCAGCCGGTCGTTTTGGCGGCGGGATTATCGCGCCTGCTTTCCGGCAGCGTCACAACGCGCACGCCGCGCGCATACACGTCTGCGGGTGGCGGCGCGAACGGCTCTATCGAAAGCACCGCCTCATTCGGTTGGTCACGTGGGATCGTGATACGAAAGCGAACGTCGCCATAGCCGCAGGTTTCGATCATCTCGCGTAGCGCCGCGCGTATCCGGGAACGGTCGAGCGTGACCGGAATTCCTTCGCGCCGCGCCGAGTCTTCGAGTCGGTCGAGATGCGCGCTGAGCTTGAGCACCTTCGTAGTGTCATAGGTATTGGTGACGGTATAGACACCGTCGAGTTCGTAACGCGCGGCGTCCGCCAGCGACTCGGCATGATAATCGACGGGCTGCAAGCCTTCGGGCGTGAGACGTTTGATCGAGCAGGGCATAGGACACTCTTGGAGTAGAGGAGGTTGGCAGGCTGACTATAGCAGGCGCGCCCCAATCGGGCGAGAGCTGCGCGCCGTTTCAGGTTGGCTAAGAATCGCTTGACACGCTCGTAAGAAACCGTTACCATTGCCGATAGTTGTGATCTGAAACGGATATCATGAATCGCAAGTTATCTTCGACCGGTATGATGCGGACTACTATGACCTCACATCGCGTGATGCGGGGGATTTTGCGCTGACGGTCGGCTGAAGTGGCTGGTAAACGAAAGCGTGTGGTCCCCCACACGCTTTTTTGTTGTGTCGGACGAGCACTCTACACCTGCGGGAGCGACAACATCATGCGTACAGTGACGATGAAGTTTGGGGGAACGTCGGTCGGCAGCCCGGAAGCAATCGCCAACGTTGCCGACATTGTGACCGACGCGCGCGCGAGCGGCGACCGCGTGCTGGTCGTCGTGTCGGCAATGTCGGGCGTGACCGACGCGCTGCTCAACTCGGTGCGCGAGGCGGCGAGCGGCAACCGCTGGGCATACCTGTCGTGTTCGCAGAAGCTGCGCGACCGTCACGAAGAAGTCGCCAATTTCCTGATGGCGGCTGGCAAGCCGCGCGAAGCGGTGCTGGCGGAGATTGAGCAGCTTCTCAAGCAGCACGTCGACCTGTGCGAAGCGGTACGCATTCTTGGCGAAGCGACGCCGCGGATTACCGACGCGGTCGTCTCGTTCGGGGAGCGTCTCAGCAGCCGCGTCATCGCCGGTATCCTGCGCGAGCGCGGGCTGAACGCGAGCGCCTACGACGCGGGACAATTCCTTGTCACCGACGAAAATTACGGCAGCGCGAACCCGCAGTGGCACGACACGCAGGCGCGCGTAAATGGTTTTTTGCGACCGATTTTAGAACGAGACGTCACGCCCGTTATTACAGGTTACATCGGCGCGACTCGCGACGGCAACCCGACGACACTTGGACGAGGCGGCAGCGATTTCAGCGGCGCTATTTTCGCGGCGGCGACGGAGAGCGATGAGCTGATTATCTGGACGGACGTCGACGGCGTGATGACGACCGATCCCCGAATCGACGCGCGCGCGAAGGTGCTGCCCTACGTGTCCTACACCGAAGTGGGTGAGCTTGCATTTTATGGGGCGAAAGTGCTGCATCCCAAGACCGTCCAGCCCATTCTGCAAAAAGGCATCCCGGTTCGCGTTCGCAATACCTTTAATCGCCATTATCCGGGCACGCTCGTCGGTCCCGCCAGCGAGCCAAGCACGACCATTATTAAAGCCGTGACCAGCGTCCGCAACGTGTGCCTGCTCACCGTCAGCGGCAAGGGCATGATCGGCGTGCCGGGGATTGCCGGGCGCACCTTCCTGGCGGCGGCAAACGCGGGCGCGAATATTCTGATGATCTCGCAGGCGTCGTCCGAGCAGAATTTCTGCTTTGTCGTCATCGATGACCGGGCGGATCACGCGAAGACGGCGATTGAAACCGAACTGGCGTCGGAGATCGCGCGGCAGGACGTGGATGGCGTCGAAGTTCTGGACAACGTTGCGATTGTCACGGTGGTCGGCGCCGGGATGCGCGGCACGCCGGGCGTCTCCGGGCGCGTCTTCACGACGATGGGCAATCAGGCGATCAACGTGATCGCCATCGCGCAGGGGGCGTCGGAGTGCAGTATTTCCTTCGTAGTCGATAAGCAGCATTTAGAATCGGCGGTCGTGAACTTACATGATCTGGCGTTGGAATCGGTGCCGGTGACGGCTTAACAACGACGGGTTGCTCAAACGAGCAACCCGTTTTGTTTCGGTTTACGCGGGGCGTGAATGGAGCGTCGCGGGCTTGAGGAACTGACCGCGAGAGAGCGAACGGTCGATCTGGCACAGGTACGCCAGCCCTGCGTCGAGGCTGTGAAAGGTGAGCGGGGAAGGTTTGAAGGCTTCCGACAGGAAGGGACTGAGATAGCGAAAGAGCGGCGCGCGTGCGCTGCTGACGCTCAGACGTACCCCAAGCGCCGGATGTTTGCACAGGGGATGTTCGCGTTCGACATCGCGGCTCGGCTTGATGTCGCTCTGAATTTGCTCGATTCCGGTGGTATCGGTGACCACATGAACGGGCAGCCCGTTGCTCTGGTTCAGGAATGCCTCGACCAGCCAATCGGCGGCGTCATCGTCTTGTTCGGTGACGGTGCCGTAAAGCCGCGCGTACAACACGCGACCCTCCAGCAACCACGACAGTTCAAAAGCCATTCTCTCATCTCCATCTTGACGTCGCGACAAAATCGCCGCGGCAGCGTCGAATCACTGCACGGGTAACTATACCTGTAGTTTGACGGGGATGGCATTAAAATCGTAATAACTTATTGAAAAATCCTCCGCATGAACACCGCGAGAGGGGTCACGTGACTACCGAGACGGCTGCCGATAATCATCGCGAGAGTATCTATGGAGTGGGTATCATGGTAGGGGCGCACCCTTGCTAGGGGGTCACCGCCCTACGACGGTGACTGAAGGCAGAGCCAAAGGCTCTGCCCCGCGCATATGCGCCCGAAATTGAATTCAGACGGGCGGACACGTAGGTCCGCCCCTACGAACACCACCCACTTCTGCGAAGTGAAGCTACGCTTACGACTTCTGGTGGTAAATCGCCCGCCAGACGCGCTCCGGCGTGAACGGGATTTCGCGAATGTGAATGCCGGTCGCGTCAAAAATAGCCGACGCGAGGGCAGGGGCGACGCCATCTTTCGGGATTTCCGCGACGGCTTTCGCGCCATACGGTCCGCTCGGCTCGTACGTCTCGACAAAGATCACTTCCAATTCCGGCATCTCGTTCGCCCGGTAGAGGTGATAGCTGCCAAAATCCCGCGTGACGATACTCCCCTGTTCGTCATAGCGCATTTCTTCGCAGTGGGCGTAGCCGAGCGCCTGCACCATGCCGCCTTCGACCTGTCCCGACGCCGTGATGGGGTTGATGGCAATGCCGCAGTCCACCGCCATCAGCAGGCGGTCGACCGTGACCTGCCCGGTTTCCATATCGACTGTCACTTCCGCGAACTGCGCGGCAAACGGCGGCGGGCTGATGTCGCTCATGTGGCTGGCGGTCGCCATGATCTGATGCTGGTCTTCCTGGTGCAGGCTGTGCAGCGCGACCTGTTCGAGCGTGACGCTGCGCCCGTCGCGGTGAAGCACGCGCCGGTCGTCCAGGTCGAGGTCTTCGAGGGAACAGTGCAGCATGTGCCGCGCCGTATGATCGAGAATTTGCCGCTTGACGTCTTCGGCGGCTTTCAGGACCGCGCCGCCGCTCACGTAGGTCGTGCTGGACGCATACGCGCCGGTATCGAACGGCGTGAAATCGGTGTCGGATGCGTAAACGATCATGTCGTTGAGCGGCACGCCGAGCGTTTCGGCGGCGATCTGTGCCAGCACCGTATCCGCCCCCGTGCCAAGATCGGTCGCGCCGAAGAGGAGGTTGAACGAGCCGTCGTCGTTCATTTTGATGCTCGCTGCCCCCATGTCCAGCCCGGCGATGCCCGTGCCGTGCATGGCGATTGCCATGCCGATGCCTTTCCGCAGGTGCGGCTTGCCCGGCACGTCTTTCAACTTGCCGCGCTTCTCGTACCAGCCCATCGCCCGCGCGCCGATGTCCACGCACTCGGCAAGGGCGCTGGTGGTCACGACCTGCGGCTTGCCTTCGCGCCCCTCGCCCAGCGCGACCGCCATAATCAGCGCATCGCCCACGTTGCTCCAGTTCTTACGCTTGAACTCGATCACATCCATGCCGAGCGCCACGGCGATTTCTTCGGTATGCACTTCGAGGGCAAACAACGACTGCGGCGCGCCGTAGCCGCGATAGGCTCCCGGCGTCGGAATATTCGTGTAAACCACGTCGCAGGTGAATTTGCTGTAAGGCGCGTTATAGGTCGTTAAGCCGCGGAAGCCGGAGACCATCTGCACCGTCAGCCCGTGCGTGCCATACGCGCCGGTGTTGCCGATGATGTAAAGCTCGGCGGCGACGATTTTCCCCTCTGTGGTCACGCCTGTCCTGAAGCGCAGAATTTGCGGGTGGCGGCTGCGCGCGCTGGTGAATTCCTGCTCCCGCGTGTACTCGAAGCGCACCGGGCGTCCGGTGGCAATTGTCAGGTGCGCGCACAGGTCTTCGATCAGCATTTCCTGCTTGCCGCCGAAGCCGCCGCCGATGCGCTCGGTGAACACATGCACGTCGCGGTCGTACAAACCGAACAAATAGCAGAGCTTCTGTTTGGCGATGAACGGCGCCTGCGAGCTCGTGCGCACATGCAGGCGGCCGTCTTCGCCCCGCCAGGCGAGCGAGCCGTGCGTCTCAAGATGCACGTGCTGCACGCGCGAGGTGGAATAGGTCATCTCATGGATGGCGTCGGCTTGTCTGAAGCCGTCCTCGACGCTGCCGAGCTCGCCATGAATGTCGACATAGACATTGTCTCTGAAGGCCACGCTCTTTTCGTGCAGGATCGGCGCGCCAGGCTCCATGGCAATTTCCGGATCGAACACGGCGGGCAGAAGCTCGTATTCCACCTCGATCAGCCGGCAGGCTTCTTCCGCCGCTGCCTCGGTCTCGGCAACGCAGGCAGCAACCCGCTGGCCGACGAAGCGCAAGACATTGTCGAGGACATAGGTGTCGTCAGGGTCGACGAGATGGTCCTCATGCGTCGCCGTTGAGTAGAGCTTGCGCGGCACGTCCTCCCAGGTGAACACGGCGACCATTCCCGGCACGGCCATCGCCTTGTCGCGCTTTATGGAGGTGATGCGCGCATGCGCATGCGGCGAGCGCAGCACCTTCAGATGCAGCGCACCTTCCGCCGGCACGTCGAGCGTATAATGCGCCTTGCCGGTGACGATGGATTCGGCGAACGGGTTGCGCAGGCTCCTGCCACAGGCTTCGACGCCGGCGACCTCGTCCTCGACATTGACCACGCCGTGCAGCGCATCGTCGATGCTGTGATAGCCGGTGCAGCGGCAAAGATTGCCCTTCAGCATGTGCCGCAGATCCTCGCGTGCTTTTGCATCGAAGGTCGCCGCGGTCATGATCATGCCTGCGGCGCAGAAGCCGCATTGAAAGGCCTGGGCGTCGAGAAAGGCCTGCTGCATCTTGTGCAGCTTGCCGTCTGAGGCGAGCCCCTCGATGGTGGTGATCTCGTGCCCCGCGCCGCGGAAGGCAGGAACGAGGCAGGAATGGTAGGGCACGCCGTCGAGCCAGACCGTGCAAGCGCCGCAGTCGCCCTGGTCGCACCCCTTCTTGACGCCGAACCAGCCGAGGTCGCGCAGGAAGGTGCGCAGGCACTGGCCCGGCGCCGG
>CALMDI010000415.1 GCA_937864975.1 uncultured Chloroflexota bacterium
GGTTGTCGTCCGTGCCGAGCGCCCACCGCCACGGATAGTCGCTCGTCGCGTTCTCGCAGTCGATACCAACGCGCCATCCGCCTGACGCCTCGTAAGAGCCAATCGTCGCCGCGCGCTCGTCGAACGCTGTATAGACGAAGCCCGGCGCCGGTCCCGTCGTCCGAATCGGCACGCGGCTGTAATTCTCGACGGTCAGCTTGAACACGAGCAGGTCGCCCACGGGCATCGTGATCGCCATCAGGTTCACGTCGTCGGTTTGGTCGGGTATCTCAATCGGCTCGCCCTGCGCGTAGCGTTCCTCAAAGGGACGCCGCACGAACACCACGTCCGCGCCGGAGGGCTGCTGAATAATTTCCGCCAGCGGCTTGCCGCCGTCCTCAATCGTCAGCGACGCCGTTTGACGCATCTCCTGCCCCACCGCGTCGCGGGACTGGGCGATCACGGTATAGGCGCCGTCCGGCGGCGGATCGGCATTGAGATCGACGCCGCCTTCGTAATCGTAGCTGTGCCGTCCGGCTTCGCCCGACCGCACGTCTTCCTGACGTTCGGGAATGAAATATTGCTTTCCGTCGCTGTCCACCAGATAAACCGACAACTCCGCGGCTTTGTTCAGGACGACGTTGATCTGAACGCGGTCATGGATTCCGTCCTGATTCGGCGTGAACGACGATGGAACGACAGTCAAATTCTGCAGTTCCGGCAGCGGCACGTCGGCGTCGGCAATCGTCAGCGTTCCGGTGCGCTCGTCGGTTTCGCCGTCCTCCGCGACTGCCGCCAGCCGCCACGTATAGGTGTCATTGGGGATCAGGCGTCGCAAGACCTCCCCGCTGAAGGTATCGCCGGGCAGTGTATAGCCCGCGACGACGCCGCTGAACAACACCTGATAATCCTGCGCCATGCGCGGCTCGTCACTTCGGAAGGCATACACCTCGCCGCTGTCCGTTTCCAGCGTCAGCCAGACGCGCGCGTTGCGCGACAGGCTGTAGGTGAGCAGCGCCACGTCGTCCTGACCATCGGCATTAGGCGTGATGCGTGCGTGCGAAAACGCCGCCGCCGTAATCAGCGGCAAATCAGGCTTCACAATCTGCTGTCCGACGACCAGCACGGCACCGAGCGCGACCACGGCTGCCAGCAGCGTTAATCCAACCGAAATTCGCATAGGCTCAATCATGTCCTTCGCAGTTCAACCGCGCAAGTCTAACCCAGAGAGGAGGAGGATTCCAGACTGACACGCCGAGACACAGCGGGCAGAGAGGTATGGCAGGAAGGTTGAACCGCCACGGGTGAGGCAGCAGACGGCTCTGCGCCTTTACCAAAAACAAACGATCCGGTAAAATAGGCGTCTCCTCCATCCACCCTTAATTCGGGGTAACACCAATTTGACCGAGACCAATGGCGCTCATGAATTCCAGACGATAGTTAACGCCGAACCTGACGATCAGGGCTTCATCGAGTGCGCCGTTTTACCCCTTCGTGGGCTGGTGATCTATCCCGACGTCATCACGCCGGTGGCGATTGTCACCTCGCAGGCGCTCGCCGCCGTCGAAGCCGCCGTGAACCAGCGCAAGACGCTGATCGCGGTCACACAGCGCAACCCGGCGCAGGACGACGTGACGCCAGACGATCTCTACGACGTCGGCGTCGAAATTGCGCTGGGGCGAATGCTGCGAATGCCCGACGACAGCTTCACCGCGCTGGCTCAGGGTCGCCGCCGCGTGCAGATTGCTGACTATACGCAAACCGAACCTTATCTCATGGCGCGCGGCATTGCCCACGAAGCGGACGCCGAGGAGCCGAGCCGCGAAGTGCGCGACGTCATGCAGGCGGTTGTCAACATTTTTCGCACCGCCGTCGAGTTGAATGAAAATATCCCCGACGATATGCTGTTCTTCGCGCTCAACGCCGACGATCCGGGCTGGCTCGCCGACCTGATTACCTCGACGCTGACGCTGTCGCAGGACGAACGCCAGCACGTTCTTGAAATCATCGACCCTGACGAACGGCTGCGGCACATCGCGCTGCTGCTCAGCCAGGAAGTCAGTATGCTGGAACTGCGCGACGAGATTAGCTCGCAGGTGCAGCAGGAGATGGACCGCGGGCAGCGCGAGGTGTATTTGCGCGAGCAAATGCGCGTCATCCAGACCGAGTTGGGCGAAGACGACATTTTCCAGCGCGAGCTGGACGAGGTGCGCGAAAAGATCGTCACCGCGAACCTGCCGCCCGATGTGCTCGAAAAGGCGATGAAGGAGCTTTCACGCCTTATGCAGATGCCGCCGATGGCGCCGGAAGTCGGCATGGTGCGGACGTACCTCGACTGGCTGACCGACCTGCCGTGGGGGTTTGAAGCCGAGGACAATCTGGACGTTTCGCACGCGCAGCGCATCCTCGACGCCGAGCATTACGGGCTGCCGAAGGTCAAAGACCGGATTCTGGAATACATCGCCGTCCGCAAGCTGGCGGCGAGCAAGATGAACAGCCCGATTTTATGCTTTGTCGGACCTCCCGGCGTCGGCAAGACGTCGCTCGGCAAGAGCATCGCCTCGGCGCTGGGGCGCGAGTTCTTGCGCGTCAGCCTGGGCGGCGTGCGCGACGAAGCTGAAATTCGCGGGCACCGGCGCACGTACATTGGCGCGCTGCCGGGGCGAATCCTGCAAACGATGCGTAAGGCGGGAACGATCAATCCCGTGTTTATGCTGGACGAGATCGACAAGCTCGGGATGGACTTTCGCGGCGATCCGGCAAGTGCGCTGCTCGAAGTTCTCGACCCGGAGCAGAACAGCCAGTATTCCGACCATTACCTCGAAGTCGCCTACGATCTGTCGAAGGTGCTGTTCATCACGACGGCGAACGACCTCGAGCCGCTGCCGCCCGCCCTGCTCGACCGGCTGGAACTGATCGAGTTCCCCGGCTATACCGAGGAAGAAAAAATCGCCATCGCCCGCCAGTTCCTTATCCCGCGCCAGTTGGAATCGCACGGGCTGGACACGCTCGGCGTGCATCTGGAAGCGGCGGCGCTGCAAAAGCTGATCCGCGAGTATACCTACGAGGCGGGCGTTCGCAACCTGAACCGCGAAATCGCCAACGTCTGCCGCAAAGTGGCGCGGCTGGCGGCGGAAGACAAGCGCTATCCCCGCGCGGTCAGCGCCAGGCACATCGAGAAATTCCTGGGACCGCCGCCGTTCGACGATCTGCGCGCCAACGACGAAGACGCCATAGGGCTGGCAACCGGGCTGGCATGGACACCCTTTGGGGGTGACGTGCTGACTATTGAAGTCTCGGTGCTGCCCGGCAAGGGCAACCTGATGATGACCGGGCAGCTTGGCGACGTGATGCAGGAATCGGCGCAGGCGGCGCTCAGCTACATGCGCTCGCGCGCCGACGACTTCAAAATTCCGCACGACGATTTCGAGGACTTCGACGTGCATATCCACGTGCCCGAAGGCTCGGTGCCAAAAGAGGGACCGTCGGCGGGTATCACCGTCGCGGCAGCGATTTTCTCCGCGTTTACCGAGCGCGCCGTTCGCGCCGATTATGCGATGACCGGCGAGATTACACTGCGCGGCAAAGTGCTGCCCGTCGGCGGCGTCAAGGAGAAGGTGCTTGCCGCGCGCCGCGCGCGAATTCGTAATATCATTCTGCCTAAGCAGAACGAAAAAGACATGGTGGACGTGCCGAAAGACGCGCTCCAGGGGCTGAAAATCTCGTTCGTCGAGACGATGCAGCAGGTGCTTGACCTCGTTCTGCTGCCCGCGCCGACCGCCAAACGGAAGCGCGACCAGGTACGGAAAAAGCGCGAGAAGAAAGCCGACAAAACCGAGGCAGTCTAGCCCATGAGTGCCGCGTCGGACGATCTGTGGCAGATCATCAAAGCCGGGCGCAGCGCGCGCACCGACTGGCTGAGCGACACCACGCCTGTAGACACCGTCGCCGCGACGATGGCGGCGATGGCAAACAGCCAGGGCGGGATGCTGCTGCTCGGCGTGGTCGGTCCGGCGGCGAGCGTGATGGGCGTGCGCGACGCCGACAGCGCGATTGACCGCGTGCTTCAGGCGGCGCTCGTCATCGAACCGCCGTTGATTATCCCGCTGCCCCGCATCGTTCACCTGCGCCAGCGCGCCGTCATCGTCGCGAATGTGCCCCGCGGAATGCCCCACGTCTATTCGCTGGACGGACGCTATCTTTATCGGGAAGGCATCGAAAATACGGCGCTCAAACCGCGCGACCTTCGCCGCCTGATGATGGAACGCGGCGAATTCAGCTTCGAGACCGAAATTGTGCGCGGCGCGAGCGTGGACGATCTCGACTGGGAAAAAGCGCGGGAGTACGTCAGCAGCCTGGGTTCCATCGGGGAGCCAAGCCTCGAAAAAGCGCTGATGAAACGCGGCTGCCTCGCCATGCAGGACGGACGCCTGCGCCCGACGAACGCCGGCGTGCTGCTGTTTGGGAAAGACCCGCAGCGCCACGTGCGCGGCGCGGAGATCAACGCGGCGCGCTTCGCGGGCGAGACGATGAGCGACAAGTTCACGCGGCAGGATATCGTCGGCACCCTGCCCGATCAGATACGCCGCGCCGAGACCTTTTTACTCGACAATCTCCGCAAAGACTTCCTGCTCGGTCGGTCGATGGCGCGCGAGGAACGCTTCGAATACCCGATGGAAGCCGCCCGCGAGCTGGTCGTGAACGCGGTCGCGCACCGCGATTACAGCATTCAGGGCGATACCATTCGCCTGTTCATCTTCGGTAACCGTATGGAAGTCCACAGCCCCGGCGGGCTGCCCGGTCCGATCACGATTACGAACATCAAGGACGAGCGCTTTTCCCGCAATCCGACCATCGTGCAGGTGCTGTCGGACATGGGTTTTATCGAGCGGCTTGGCTATGGCGTTGACCGCGTGATCGACCTGATGGCGCAGCAAAACCTGCGCGAGCCGTTCTTCGAAGAGACGGCAGGTGGATTCCGCGTGACGCTTTACAGCCACCGCCTGATCGCCGCGATGACGCATGAAGACGCGAGCGAGACCGTGACCAGCGCGCCGCTGACGTTCGAGGGAGAATTCAACGGCAAGCCGATCAATCCGCGTCAGGAATCCGCGCTGATTTACCTGCACAACGGCAATCCGCGCATCACCAACAGCGACTTACAGGCGATCTGCCCCGACGTGCATCCCGAAACCATCCGGCGCGACCTTGCCGATCTCGTCACCAAAAACATCCTGAAGAAGCTCGGTCAGAAACGCGGCTCCTACTATGTCCTCAAACGCGATTAAGTACGACGTCGTGACGCTGGGCGAGACAATGTGGCGTCTGTCGCCGCCCGGTCATGAGCGGCTTGAAACGACGCGCGCGCTGGACATCAACATCGGCGGGACGGAAAGCAATGTGGCGGCGGCGCTGGCGCGGCTCGGCAAACGCGCCGCGTGGTGGTCGCGCCTGCCCGCCAATCCGTTGGGCGACAACGTCGCGGACATTCTGCGAATGCACGGCGTCGACGTGTCGGGCGTGCGTCGCGAAGGCAGGCGGCTTGGCACGTACTTTGTCGAGTTCGGGCTGCCCCCGCGCCCGACTCAAGTGATTTACGACCGCGCCGGGTCTGCCGCCAGCGAGATGCAGCCAGATGATTTCGACTGGACGCTGCTTCAGGCGTCACGGTGGCTGCACCTGACAGGGATTACGCCTGCCCTGAGCGCGTCGTGCCTGGCAACCACCCGCCGCGCGATAGACGAGGCGCGCGCGGCGAATATCCCAATCTCCTTCGATCTGAATTATCGCGCGAAGCTGTGGACTCCCGCGGAAGCCGCCGCCTGCTGCGACCCACTTGCTGCCAGGGCTACCCTCGTGATCGCCGCCGAACGAGACATTCATAACCTCTACGGCGCGGCGATTACGATACGCGACTTACATCAGCGCTGGAACGGCGCGACGATTGTGCTCACGCGCGGCGCGGCGGGCGCCGTCGCCTACGACGGCAGCGCCGATTATTCAGCCGACGCCTTCTCCATTCAGATTGTCGACCGGGTTGGCGCGGGCGACGCCTTCGACGCGGGACTCCTGTGCGCGCTGCTGGACGGCAAACGGCTTGGCGAGGCGCTGCGCTGGGGCACGGCGGTTGCCGCGCTCAAGCTGACCATGCCCGGCGATATTGCCGTCGTCAGCCGCGCGGAAGTCGAGCATCTCCTCGCCGCCGGTTCCAGCGCGATTCAACGCTAGAACTCCGCGTCTTTTTGAACATCTGAATTGAGCGCAACCCTACAAGACATTGGCGACC
This sequence comes from uncultured Chloroflexota bacterium, assembly GCA_937864975.1. Taxonomy (GTDB): domain Bacteria; phylum Chloroflexota; class Anaerolineae; order Aggregatilineales; family Phototrophicaceae; genus ZC4RG36. The sequence goes on from CALMDI010000415.1 coordinate 6,266, forward strand.
GCGACAGCAGAATTTGCGCGCGTCTTTATAATAGGCAGACGGGTTCATCGTAACGACCCTGCATCGTGGAATCGAAAGAGGCTCCCTTTATGCTGCGGATTCGCCCCCTCTTGCTGCTCGGCGCGCTGGTTCTGGCAAGCTGTAATCTCGGCGGCACGCCCAGCCCGGAAGAAACGCCCACCGTCGAATCCGCGCCGGAAATCACCGCCGAAGCGGTATCTCTGCTCGTCAGCCCGCCGCCGGACGCGCAGTGCGATCAACTCATCACGACAGCTTTACAACAGGTGGGCGAAGCCTGCGCCGCGCTTGACCGCAATCAGGCGTGTTACGGCAACCAGCTTGTCGAAGCGGAATTTGCGTCCGGCGCGCAGCCCGTGTTCGCGCAGACAGGCGATCTGGTCGAACTCAGCGCGGTGCGCCGCCTGCGTACCGCCTCGCTGGACACGCTGGCGCAGCAATGGGGCATCGCCATCATCAAGGCGCAGGCAAATCTCCCGAACAGCCTGCCGGGACAGAACGTGACCTTTCTGCTTTTTGGCGACGCGCAGATCGACAACCCGACGCCGCAGATGCGCGCGGTGACGATTAGCACCGGAGTCGGCACGTTAAGCTGCGACAACGCGCCGCCTTCCGCCGTCATGATCCAGTCGCCCGAAGGCACGCGCGTGACCGTGACCATCAACGGCGCGGAGATCACGCTGGCGTCAACCATTTATCTAACGGCGAATGCCGGCGGCAGTATGACGGTGGCGACGCTGGAAGGGGCGGCGGAAGTCGAGGCATTTGGACGCATCGAAACGGTCGTGCCCGGCACGCAGGTGCGCGTCCCGCTGGATGCCGCTCTCGAAGCGTCCGGTCCGCCTTCGGAGCCGGAGCCGATGGACGAAACCACCGCGCGGGCGCTGCCGGTCAGCGTGCTCGACCGCCCGGTTCAAATCCCGCCCGCGTTTATCCCGCCGACCGGCTCCGCGCCACCGCGAACTACCGTCACAGCTTCGCGCGCAAACGGCGCGTGCGTGCCGCCGGCAGGCTGGACGCAAACCTATACGGTGCGCGCGGGCGACACCCTGATGCGAATTGCGCGACAGTTCAGCGTGGACGCGCGCGACCTGCAGCAGGGCAACTGCATTACCAACGCCGACCTAATCACGGCGGGTCAGGTGCTTTACCTGCCGCCGGAGCCGACGGAAACGCCGCCGCCCACCGATACGCCGATCCCGTCGGCAACGCCGGACACGCCCGACCTGCGCGCCGACAGCCGCGAGCTTCGACCGGGCGAATGCACCATCCTGCGCTGGGATATCACCGATGCCTCGGAAGTCTACTTTGAAGGTCAGCAGGCAGAGGGCATCGACACGCGCGAGGTCTGCCCAACGGAAACGACGACGTATACGCTCGTAGTGGTTTACGAGGATGGTCGGCAGGAGCCGTATCGCCTGACCGTCATCGTAAACCAGCCAGCCGCGTAATCCACGACACGGAAAACGAAACGGTGCCGAGCAGACAGACCCCTCGGCACCGTTCAGTTCTACGAACCCCGATTCAATCAGAGTGATTTACAACGCGAGCGGGTTGATTCCGCGCAGCATCATCCCCTGCCCGCGCGATTGATGCACTTCTTCGACAGGCAAGTCTTCCGGGTCGCGCATTTGCACGAGAAGCGTCGTGCGGGCTTCCTGGCTGACGTTGACCCCGGAGTCGTGAATCGTCAGATAGCTGAAGAACAGCACGTCGCCCGCGTCGGCGGGGCAAGCCGTCGCGTCCTCGACCGGGTAGTCGCTGAGCGGGAGATGGTAGCCACCATCCGGTAAGTGCGGGAGCGGTCCCTGCCGGTGACTGCTGGGCACAACGCGCAGACAGCCTTTTTCAAGCGGCGCGCGATCAAAATGAATCGTCGCCGCCATCATCGTATGATGGGCGTGTGGGAAAAATGGCTGATCCTGATGCATCGGAAACGGCGATCCGACTTCCGGCGGCTTGATGAACAGTTTCGTATGATGAAGCTGAACATTGGGCGATCTCATGAGTGCCGACGCCGCGCCCGTCAAACGATCGTCGACAATCAGTTTTGTGAATACCGCCGACTGAAACTGAACGTCGTGACAGTGAAACAACTGGGTCTTGGTCATCGTGACTTCTTCGGCGCTTTTCCAGGTGGCTTCGACACTTTTCACACGCGCGAGGCGGTCGATCAGCGCGTGCGCTTCCTGACGACATTGGGCGGCTTCGTCGGCGGTATATAGCCCTTTGACCAGCAAATACCCGTTCTCGTTATAAAAATCAATCTGGTCGGTTGTCAGCACGATATGAATCTCCACATGCTCCTCGGTCGAGATGAGTTTAAATCAAAACCGGATACGGGGGTACGACGTAAGCGGACGCGAGTACTGAAAGCGCTTCGCACCTGTGGTATTCTTGTGCGCTGAACTCTTGCCTGCCGGACGAACTGATGCGCTTTCACTTGCTCGTTTTGATTACGGCGCTGGTCACAGCCGCATGCGGCGCCTTCAGCGCCCCAACCGCGACGCCCACCGCCACACCAACCCTGACCGCGACGGCAACCCGGACGCCGACCGAAACCCCGACTCCCACGGAAACGCGGGTTCCGCCCACGGCGACGGCGACCGTGACGCCGACGGTCACCCACACCCCGACGATTACGCCGACGCCTACCGTCACGCTGCCCCCGCCGCCGGTTCCCACGGCGACGACAACGCCGATGCCAACGGTCAGCTTCGTCTATGACAACTCCGAGCTGATCGACATTCCAACCGACATACTGGAGAGTTTAAGCGCGCCGCTGGTGGCGTTTATCAACGTGAATGACCGCGACAGCGCGGGCAACGCCCTGACGCCGCAGCCGGGTACCAACCGCGAAGTCCTCTATTACACCTCACCCATCGGCGGCAGCCGCATCCCCATTCTCGAACTCGACGCCAGCACCGACGATCAGATTTACCTGTCGCCCGGTGGCACGTCGATTGCCTATTTCCGCCAGGGCGTGAGCAGCGCCGTCACAGGGCTGTATGTGGTTGATCTCACGGTCGGCGTGAGCGGGCGCATTTTGCCTGTCGAGTCGCTCGCGCAGCAGGGTTTTTTCAACGAGCCAGGCTGGTCGCCCAACGGCAGGCGGCTGGCAATTGCCGTCCCAACGGGCTACGACCTCGACATTTTTACCGTCGGCAGCGACGGCTTGAATCCGCGTAACATGACCAATCACGGCGCGTATGACTTTTATCCCGCGTGGTCGCCGGACGGTCGCTCGATTGCCTTCGTGTCGGATCGCGCCATCTGCCCAAGCTGGCGTCCCGGCGAGCCTGGAACCTGTGACGGCACGGGCGCGCCGCCGCCGGTGGCTGGACACGTCTATCTGATGGACGCGGAAACGGGTCAAACCCGCCAGCTTTCGGATGCGCTGGTGAGCGAACCGCCGCGCTGGATTAACGAGCGGCAGGTCGCGTTTGTCAGCGGAGACCCGCTGTTCGGGGATGCCGAGCGCGCGCTGTACCTGGCGG
>CALMDI010000416.1 GCA_937864975.1 uncultured Chloroflexota bacterium
AGCTTACCGTCTGCGATTGGCGAGGCTGAGGTAGTACAGAAGCTGCAAGACCGCGCCGATGGCAGCGGCGACGTAGGTGAAGCCTGCCGCCGTCAGCACCTGCTGCGCGCCCTGCTGGTCGGTCTCGCTCGTCATGACAGCGCTCTCGCGCAGGAGAATCATCCCCCGGCGGCTGGCATCGAATTCGACCGGCAGCGTCAGGATCATAAACACAACCATGACGCCAAACAGGACGATGCCGACGTAGATCAGCCCCGAAATTCGCAGAATTAAGCCAGCGAAGATGAGCAGGTAGCCCAACTGCGGGCTGAACTGCACGGCGGGCACCAGAAAATTACGCATCGAAATCAGGATGGAACCCTGCTGGTGCTGCTGCGCGTGCCCAAGCTCGTGCGCCACCACCGCCATTGCCGCCACCGAGGGCGTGGATGCGTTGCCCTGCGACAGGCGAACCGTTTGCGTGCGCGGGTCGTAGTGGTCGGTCAATTCACCGGGGACACCCTCAAGCTGCACGCCCTTCACATCGGTGCGGCTCAGGATTTGCTGCGCGACCTGGAGACCCGTCAGTCCCGCGCCGTTCGGAGTCTTGCCCCATTTGCTGTACGCGCCTCGCACGAACGCCTGCGCCGCCAGCGAGAGAAGCAGCGCCGGGAGAAACACGAACAGGAGATAGTTGGAATCGAAAAACACAATTGGACTCCTTCGTGAACCTTACCTGTAACTCTACTCGTAAGCGTATCAGAGTCATCTCAGAATTTGATAATAATTTGAGGCTGTACCCGAATTATTGGGTGGGAGACGTTCCGCTTACACCCCCAGTGTCGCCGTCAAGCCTTCGCGCGTGTTGAGGTGGGGCGGCAGAAGCACATTGTCGATCAGCCGGGTCGTCCCCATGCGCGCCGCCAGCGACAGCAGCATCGGCGCGTCCGTCGGGTTATTCAGCTCCTGAAGCGTGCGCGGGTGCGCGAGGGAGACGTATTCGGGCGCGATGCCGTCGTAGGCTTCCAGCACGTCGCGCGCGATCCGCCGCAGCCGGTTGGGGTTGCGCTCGCCCGCTTCATAGGCTCTGGCGGCTTTTTGAAGCGCCCGGTACAGCACGGCGGACTGCTCGCGCTGGCGCGGATTGAGATACACATTTCGCGACGACATCGCCAAGCCGTCCGGCTCGCGCACGGTTGGACAGACGGCAATTTTAAGCGGCATATTCAGGTCGCGCACCATGCGCCGGATGACGACGACCTGCTGCGCGTCCTTCTGCCCGAAATAGGCGGTCTTTGGCTGCGTCAGGTTGAAATATTTGGCGACGACCGTCGCCACGCCTTGAAAATGTCCCGGTCGGCGCGCGCCTTCCAGCACCTGCGACACCTCGCTCACCGTCACGGTCGTTTGAAAGCCGCGCGGATAGACAACCTCAGGCGTTGGGGTAAAGACCAGATCGCAGCCCGCGGCTTCGAGAATCGCAAGATCGCGCGGCAGGTCGCGAGGATATTGGTTGAGATCGGTGCCCGGCTCAAACTGGGTCGGATTCACGAAGATCGTGGCGATGACGAAACGGTTCTCGGCGCGAGCCGCCTCCACGAGCGACATATGCCCGGCATGGAGCGCGCCCATCGTGGGCGCCAGCCCAATCCGCCGCGTTCGCAGCGCGGCGCGCGCCCTTCGCAGTTCGTCGACCGTTTCAACCACCTGCACCGTTATCCGACCCTTCCGTGCGAAGCGCCGACAGAACGTCCTCTTTCATGGTAAAGCTAATTTCGTCGGTTGGAAACTGCCGCGCCTGCACGTCGCGTGCGTAGGCGCGGATCGCGTCCTGAATCGTCTCCGCGAGGCGCGCGTACTGGTGCGTATGGCGAGGCACAAACGAGTCGAACAAGCCGAGAATGTCGTGAAACACCTGCACCTGCCCATCGCAGTGCGGTCCCGCGCCAATGCCGATGGTCGGAATGTGGAGACGCTCGGTAATCATCTGCGCGAGCGGCGCGGGAACGCTTTCCAGAACCACCGAAAACGCGCCCGCTTCCTGCACTGCCTGCGCGTCGCGCAAAAGCTGTCGCGCCGAATCCGTATCCTTGCCCTGCACGCGGAAGCCGCCGACCGTGTTCACGCGCTGCGGCATCAAGCCGATGTGCGCCATGACCGGGATTCCCACGTCCACCAGCCGCGCAATCGTGGGCGCGAGCGGCTCGCCGCCTTCCAGCTTGACCGCGCTCACCCCCGCTTCCTGCATCAGCCGCCCGGCGTTCACCAGCGCGTCTTCCGCGCTGACGTT
>CALMDI010000417.1 GCA_937864975.1 uncultured Chloroflexota bacterium
GTGCCGCTCACGTGGAGTAAAGAGTGGACGGTGGGAACGTTGATGTCATCCATCGGTGAGCTGGATGGGTTGGCGTTGGAAGCACGAACTGAGACAACCATCGTCCGAGTCCTACAAGTTTAACGGAAGAACACGGTCTTTTGTACTGCTGCACGTCTTTCCGGTTTCACCATCTCCGCTGGCAACCCCGCGACCCGCGGACATGACAACAGCGCCGCGCGCTACAGGATCGCTCCTGTTCGTGGACACAGACATCCATGCGAGTTGCACTTCATTATGACGAAGAAACGGAAGAATCATCGAAAAAAGTATAAATTATTCATGGATGCTTACAGCTTTCATGAAAATTACGGAAATCTCAATACTATTAAGATTTTAGCGGACAGAGCGCCAAACAGGGTCAGACGCTGACGCGACAAAGCGAGGTCATCCAGGGTGTCGACGGTTAGACAAAAGCGCGGAGAACCCGGCATATTCTTCCCGCGGACGAGCGCGCAGCATCCCTACGACGCGATCAGGCGCGCGCCGCCTGGGCATCCGGTTTCAGGGCGTCGAACAGCGCGTCCCAGTCGGATGGCGGCAGCCCGTCGGTTTCGACAACCTCAAACGTCGTATTCTGCGTCCGATCGGAATCGAGCGCGCGCAGGCACACTTCCGCCAGGTCGGCGCGGCTGATGCGCCCGCTGATCGTGTCGCCCTGTCCAAGCAGTATCCCCTTCTGCCCTCCCGGCTCGTCGGTCAAGCCGCCGGGACGAACAATAGTATAGGCGATCCCGCTGTCGCGCAGGGCATCCTCCCCGCGCCGCTTCCAGTCGAGCACGTGTCCGAAGCGGTTGAGCGGATGCTCCGGGCGCGTCACCGCCAGCGACGACACGAGCAGGAAGCGTTTGACGGCGGCGTGCTGCGCCGCCAGCACCAGGTTGCGGACGCCTTCGTAATCCACCTGCTCCGGCGTGTTTGTCCCTTCCGCCGTTCGCGCCCCCGCCGCGCAAATGACGGTATGCACATTCATCATGACGTCGTGAACAGTGTCGATGCGGCGGACGTCGCCTTCCACGACTTCCAGGTTTTCGCCGAGCAGCGCGCGCCCCTTGTCGGCGTCGCGCACCAGCGCGCGGACGTGCTGGCTGCGTAACAGCAGCTTGCTCACAAGCTTCTGACCGAGCACGCCCGTCGCTCCCGCCACCAGATAAATGATTTCGTCCATGTCGCACTCCTTTCGCCGTCGCGCCGCTGCGTCTATTGTCCCTCAATGTCCGCCATCTTACCTCAGCCGAGTGGCTACCTTACGCTCATCCCATCATTAGAAATACTCACGAGGCAAGGCTGTTGATCTTTAGTCGCCGTTCTCGGTTCGCACGCCCCACAGCCGGATCGCCCGGTTAATCAGGTCGATGAAGTCGGTTTTCTCGCCGCTCTCCGTATCCCAGATGTGAATTCCGCCGTCCTCGGTGCCGGCGACCAGCGCGCTGCTGTCCCAATCGAATGCCATCGTCGTCACGTCGCCAAGCGCGTTCGACGTAAGGACGGGGGTGGCGCCCCCTCAATATCCCACAATTCAATCATGCCGTCGGCGGTCGCGGATGCCAGCCATCGACCATCGGGCGACCATTCCAGTTGTTCAACGCGGGTGCTGCGGAGCATCGCCAGCATTTCCAGTTCTGGCGCGTTGTCCAGGGTGATTATCGGGAGGTCATCCGGCAGCAGCGTATCCTCTTGCGCGTGAAGCGGCGAAGCGCACAGTATTAAAACCAGTAATATCACACTCGCCAGAGCAGGGCGTCTCATGCCAGATCACACCTCGTGTCGGTTGCCGTCGCTACGACTTTAGCCGATTTGAGCACGCAGGTCGAGTCGCAAGGGGAAGGACGAGTCGGTTGCGCCACCCGGTGAGCGGAAGGCGGCTTGTCGTCAACCCAACTCATCCTTTCGTCGAATCCTTATAATCGACCACACGGTGGAGGCGCTTATAATTGACTTCTAATATCCTTTGGTACGAAAGCTTTGTACGATTTGCCTGTAGATGGTGGCGCGCGTTTCGTCGTATGCTGGTCGAACCATTGGCGGATTTTGTAAAATGTGCTTGACTCGCGCAGGCTATTTTGTGAAAATTTGAACAGAGCTTGATCGATTGTTAACAAACCTGCTGTATATTCTGTTCAGATCGAAGGACTAGAGGGAGACCATGCCTGTTTTTTACGCGAACGATCCGAAGTTTGATTACCCGGAAGTGAACCGCCACTGGCACGCGCTGTCTGAGAAGTACGCGGGCGCGGACTGCCTGTTGACGGCGATGCATCACGGCTGGACGCCGAGCGAAACGGTGTTCTTCGAGGAGTTCTGGCACGCGGGTTCGCGCCCGGTGATGGTCTATCATTTTGACCTGACGCGCGGCGACGAGCGGATGATCATGCCTGTTCTGAGCAATCCGTACCTGCGCCGCGTTCTGCCAAAGCTCTCGACGACGATTCTCTCAATGGATGAGCGCGAGCGCGTTCGTCCCCAGCGCAGCAACGGCGCGCGCGGTTAATCCCGGTCGCGCCGGTTTCCCCTCAGCCCTTTTAAGCAGCGGAATGATGGAAACAGGCTCCGACGCGGCTGCGCGGAGTTTTTTATTTCCAGCGCCCTAGCGCGGGCGAGCGAGCGCCGGGAGTCGCGCTCGCAGCCGCGCCAGCAGCGCGCGGTTGAGGCGGCGCTGCGTCAGCCGCTCACCGGGGTCAGCCGACGAAGTCACAGATGCGCCAGCCGTCTTCCTCACGAACCAGCAACGCCTGAGCGCGCCGATCGCCGAGCCCCGATCTGACGCTGTAGTAGATCCCTACCTGGCCGTTGGGACGCGGGTACGGAAACTCGTCTTCGACCCCCGCCGTCCAGGAGCGGGGCGAGCCAACGGCCTCAGAGGGATCGGGCACCCCCGCGTTCTCGCGCGCGGCGCAGAGGAAACCGCGGGCGCGATCCAGGTTGCCGTCCTCGTAGGCGATCAGGTACTCGCGAACGACGTCGTGCGGCGCCCAGAGGAACCGATCGGCGAGGGGCTCCAGGCGCTGGCCGAGGAAGAAGGTCCCGACCACCAGCGCCACCAGCACGACGATGATCAGCACGCAGCCGATGAGACCGCAGCCGGTGCTGCCGCGACCACTCGATGCCTCCTCGCCGACCGGGCGATCGGTGTCCTCGAAGGCGCTGGACTGCTGGTCTGTTTGTTCGTCGGTCATATCGGTCGCAGCCTAAAGGTCGGACCGCGACCCAGCCTTTCAGCGGGAGTGCCGTACTTGAGGATCAGCTCGGCTACGGCGCGGGCGCGCTCGGCATCGTCCGACTCGGTGGCTTCGAACGGCCCCGTCCGGTCGCCGATCGTGACCCTGGCATGAGGGTCAGCACGTAGGTTGAGCGCCCAGTCGGACGCGTCAGTTCCGGCAGCGACCAGCAGGCTGCCGTCTGGATCCTCGATGAAGCCCACGGCGGCGGTCACGGCCATGCCGCTGACCCGCCCAACGGTTTCGATCAGGGCCACTTTCCCCCAGCCCGCGAGCTCCTCGCCGATCGCTCGGTCGGAGTCGGTCAGCGGCTCGAACCTCGCTGCCACGACTTGCCCTCAACGGCGACCGCGGGCGCGTAGACCATCTCGACCTGCTGCATCGCCCGGATGTCCGGGGCGCCGAGGGCGGCCATCGACTGGCGCAACGCACCCACCAGGTTCTGCGTGCCGTCGCTGACGGTGGCCGGGCCGAGCAGGATCCTCTCGAGCGAGCCGACGGTGCCGACCTTGATCCGTGTGCCGCGCGGGAGCGTCGGCGAGGGCGCGGCCATCCCCCAATTCGTGCCACTCCCCGGCGCTTCGGTAGCGCGTGCCAGTGGTGAGCCGAGCATCAAGACGTCCGCGCCGGCAGCGATGGCTTTCGCCAGCTCGCCGCCGCGGCGCATGCCGCCGTCCGCGACGACGACCACGTAGCGGCCGGTCTGGTCGAGGAAGTCGTCGCGTGCCGCGGCCACGTCGGCGATGGCGGTCACCTGGGGAACGCCTATGCCCAGCACGTCTCGTGTCGTGCACGCCGCGCCCGGACCGACACCCACGAAAACCGCCGCTGCGCCCTGGCGCATGAGCTCGATCGCCGCCTGGTAGCTGGTCGTGTTGCCGACGCACACGGGGATCGGCATGTTCTTCGTGAACTCCGACAGCGCCAACGGCTCGTAGCCGGCCGCGAGATGGCGGGCAGAGGAGACCTGCGACTGAACGAGGAACAGGTCGGCGCCGGCCTCGGCGCTCAACGGTCCCAGGCGACGGGCCGCGGCCGGTGTCGCGGCCACGAACGCGGGCGAGCCGCTCTCGTGGATCTCGGCGATCCGACGGGCAACCAGGTCATCGCGGATCGGCGCCTTGTATGCCTCAGCCAGAACGTCCTGCACACGATCGTCGGGCGCGTCGGCGATCTCTGCCAGCACACCGGCTGGGTCCTCGTAGCGTGCCTGGACACCTTCGAGGTTGAGCACCGCGAGACCGCCGAGTCGGGCGAGCG
>CALMDI010000418.1 GCA_937864975.1 uncultured Chloroflexota bacterium
AGTTCCGTGCGGCGCGCCGGACCGCCATCCGTCATAATGCGGACGATGTCGAACGCGCGCGCGACATCCAGCGAGCGAATGGTCAGCGCGATGTATGTAAACGGCGCGAGCAGGGGGAAGGCGATGTGCCGGAACTTTTGCCAGCCGTTCGCGCCGTCCACCTCGGCGGCTTCAAACGTCTCGACCGGCAGCGACAGCGTCCCCGCCAGCAGGATGATCGTCGTCACGGGCAGATTCATCCAGATGGTCGCCGCCATAATGGCGATCATGCCCAGCGGCTCGTCGACGAGCCATGCAATCGGCTCGTGGATCAATCCCAAGCCGCGCAGCGCGTTGTTGACCAAGCCGACTTCCGCGTTGAAGAACCAGCGAAACTGGAAGCCCACCAGAATCGGCGCGAACATCATCGGGATCATCAACAGCGTCCGCATGATGCTTTGCCCGCGCGTCACCCGCGCCAGCAGCTGCGACAGCGCCAGCGCGAGAACGTATTCGAGGTTGACCGTCACCAACAGAAAAACGATGGTGTTGCCGAACGATTTCCAGAACGTCGCGTCGCTCAGCAGGCGCTCGTAATTTCGCAGCGCAGTCGACGGGTCGAAGCTCAGGCTGTCCGGCTTGAGCAGCTCGTAAGGCGTGAAGCTGACGTAAAGCGAGTAGAGGAGGGGGAAGCCGATGACGATCAGGATGAGCAGGGCGGACGGCAGGATGAGGAACAGCGGAAACCAGCGCGGACCGATGCGGCTGCGCTCGCGCGGCTTGCGCTCGACCAGATTTCCTGCCGGAACCGTCGTCACCTTCGTGGACACAGTGGTTCTCCGAGATCGTCCCCCACCCCGCGCGGGGGCAGCTTCGCTGCCTTCAGTCAGCGCTGCAAGCGCTGACCCCCTGAGCGCCCCTCCCCCATAAAGAGGGAGGGGAACCAGGCGAAGATTTTTCAAGTCCCTCTCCCCTTGTGGGAGAGGGTGGCACGAAGTGCCGGGTGAGGGGTTTACCAGCTAGTCGTAGTACCCGGCGTCCGCCATCATCTGCCGCGTCTCGGCAGCGGCGGCGTCCAAGCCTTCCTGCGGGCTGACATCGCCCAGGATGATCGCCTGTAGCTGCGGGTAGAAGATGTTCGAGAACGGAATCCACTCCGCGATTAGCGGCGGCGTGCGGAAGTCTTCGCTGATCTGCGTCTGCGCGATTTCGAGACGTTCCACGTCCAGCGGAATGCCCGACTCGCCCGCGTCGGCGATGATGCGCGCCCAAACGTCGTCGCGCACCGGCAGGTAGCCCAACTGCGCTTCTTCATAGGCGACGCGCTCGGACGTCAGGAACTTGATAAGCTGTGCGGCAGCTTCCTTGTTCTGGCTTGCCGCCGGGATGGAGAAGGCGTGCGCGCCTGCCCAACCCGTGCGCGTCTGTCCCTCGTTCTCGAAGCCGAGCGGACCGCGCGCCAGACCAAAGTTTCCGGCGACTTCAGGGCACGACTCCTCACCCTGGAAGTAGCTGTACCAGCCGTACCATTCCAGCTTCACCGCCACGTCGCCGTTGCAGAAGTTCTGCGCGTCGCCGTCCCACAGCAGCGAGGTCGTGTCTGCCGGGATGATGCCATCCTCGTACCAGTCGCGCAGCAGCGTTGCCACCTGCACGCCGATTTCGCCGTTGAACGCCGGTTCCATGTTCTCGTCGAACAGCGCGCCGCCGCTGGCGAACAGGAATTCATAGAACCGCCCGGTCAGCGCTTCTTCCTTGCCCGCCAGACCGTAGCCATAGGTGCTGTACCCGTTCTCGACAAAGAAGCGCGCCTGCTGGTCAATTTCTGCCAGGGTCGTCGGAACCGCCAGTTCTGTGCCGGTGGCTTCCTGATACGCCGCGGCAATCTCCGGGTCGTTGTACAGGTCGGCGCGGTAGTGCAGCGCGCTGACGTCGGCGTGACGCGGGATCAGGTACAGATTGCCATCAATCGTCGCCGCGTCGATGATCGCCGGGCTGAACGGCGCCAGTTCTTCTTCGGTGAAATAGCTCTGGAGCGGCTCCAGGAAATCGACGTACTGCGCGACGAAGCTGGTGTGATCCCATGCCACGTCATAATCGACCGCGCCGGTGGCGAAGTCAGTCTTCAGCTTCTGGTCGATGGCAAAGCCGTCGAGCAGCGCGACGATTTCGACATCCGCGCCGGTTGCCTCTTCAAACACCGGGATCGAGTCGTACATCGCCTCGTACGTCCCGCCGCCGATGGTCGCCATACGGATGGTCGTGCCGCTCAAATCCTGATCCAGACCCGCGTACTGCGGCTCGTCGTCCTGCGCGACCGAGATGCCGCTGAAACCCAGGGCGAGGATCGCCACCATCAAGAGAATCGGTAGTTTACGCATGAACAAGTCTCCTTCTATCACGGATAAGCGTTTGTTTCCCAAGCAATAGGTCATCGGGCTTCGTCAATACAGTCTCCTTTCCCGACGGTGCGGCTGTTAACTCTCCCCTTTCGTTAATGGAGGAGGGGGCTGAATCTCGATGTCCTCCGGTTTTACCAATCCGGTGCGCGGGTAATGATACTCGCGCGTGGCTTTCTCGTCTTTGTAAACATACCACACGCACGGCGCGTTATGGTCGAGGGTGTGATCGAGCGGACGCAGTGGGTGTCCTCGCTGGCGTCCCGGCAGCCACTCCATCGCAATCGCGCAGTGCGAACAATACCAGTGAACGCCTGTTTTCTGCCATGTCCACAGGTGCGGTTCCTGATTCGTGCCGTGCTCGGTGAGCGGGTGAGGCGCGCGCCCGGTTTCGGGGTCGCCCCGCCGCAAAACGCCGCCGCTGCCGCACGGGTCAAAGGAGATGACGAATCGGTCGTCCTCTTCCGCGATTTGGACGTCGCCGCGTCGCCGCGCCCCGCTGAAATGCCCGCCGCGCATCCCTTCGACCGTCAGCGCGACTTTTTCGTGCGGCGTCATCTGGTTCCACGTGGCGTAACGGTCGCCCCAGATCGACTGGTGCGTGTGCAGGATGGTTTCGAGGACGGACTCTTCGCCCCACGTCGCCGCGCAGTACGACAGCAAATCCTGCACCCACGCGACCAGAATTTCGTGCGGGTTCTTGATTTCCAGCCGCATCCGGTCGAGCCATTGAATCGCCTCGTCGCGCCGCCCCGCGTGGAGCGCTTCCAGGCAGCGGTCGCGGGGCGCGTCGCCAAGCTCAAGCGCGTTGAAAGCGCGAACGATTGCCTCGGCGCCTGCTGTGTCCATCCCCGGCTGGCTGCCGGATTTCTCCATGATGAAGCGAAGAATATCCTGTACCCACGTCGTCAGGATGCCATGCATGATCTGCATTTCGCGCAGAAAGTAATTGACGAGCGTGACGGCTTCTTCGTCGCGCCCGGCGCGGATGGCGTCTTCCGCCAGCGTTTGCGACGACGTGCCGAGCGTGGCGAGATCGTCGTCCAGCCGCAGCGCGCGCCCGATAGCGGGAGAAAATTCGTACCGAATTGCCATACGGCGTTGTCTCCGCCGGAGGGTTAAAGCCCCCGGCTATGATCGTTCTCGAAACCCACTACAGGTTCAACCGCGTTTCCAGTCCCTTCAGGACAGTAATTGCTAGTTCACTGCCATTTTCGAACGCTTCTCCCTTGCCGCCTCCTCTCCGTTTACGGGGAGGGGGATGGGGGGAGGGGTTGATTGGCGGCGCTACTCCGCTCCTAATTCCCCCCGGACGATTTTCGCTCCCTCGACCATCGCCTTCAGCTTTTCACGCGCCACCCAGCGCGCCGTCATGCTGAAGCCGCAGTCCGCGCTCACCCACACCCGTTCGGGATCGTTGTACTTCAGAATTTCGCGGATGCGTTCGGCAACGATTTCCGGCTTTTCGATGGCGCGCGCTTTGACGTCGATCACTCCCGCCGCCAGAAACTGGTCGTCGCGCGCGTGCTGGCTGAAAATATCCGACTGCCACATGCCGCGGTTAGCGAATTCGAGATGAATAATGTCGGCGTGAAGCTGCGGGAAGATCGACGCGATGTGCTCGTACGTGCGATGCGCCACCGCCGGACGCCCCATGAAGTTGCCGAAGCAGATGTGCAAGCCGATAGTGGCGCGGTCGCGCACGCCCTCGACCATCGCGTTGAACATCTCGACAAACTCCGGCACCGACACGAAATCGTCAATCGCGCTCGGCTCGTCAATCTGAATGTGAGTCGCGCCCGCGTCGACCACGTCGCGCAGTTCCTTGTTGAGCAAGGGAATCAGCGCCCATGCCACCTCGCGCTTGTCCCGGTAGATCGTGCTCGGATCGACGCGAAACGCGAACGTGACCGGACCGCCAAACGGCGTGACCATCGGCTTGTCGGTGCGCGCCCGCGCGTAACGCAGCTCGTCCACCAGCCCGAAACCGCCCGGCGACGAGAGCGTATCGACCGCGCGAAAGGCGTTTATCATGTCGGGACCGGGGTAGCCTAACTGCCGCTCCCACGGAATCTTCTCCAGCCCGCGAATCGAGTCGTAGAAGCCGACGAGGAAGTTGAAGCGCCGCATCTCGCCGTC
>CALMDI010000419.1 GCA_937864975.1 uncultured Chloroflexota bacterium
CGTCCTATACGCAGATTGTCCAGTCCGTGAAGGATGGCACCTGGGAACCAGGTTGGGACTGGCTCGGTCCCGACTGGTCGGACATGAACAACCCCGACACGTCCCCGGTGGGCTGGGTGATGGGCGACGGCTTGACCGACGAGAACCAAGCCACGCTTCAGGAATTCATCGACTACCTCGCGGAATACGCGACCAATCCGATGACACCGGAGAACGAGCAGGGCATCACCAGTATCGCGCTTTGGGAAGGTCCGCTGAAGTTGCAGGACGGCACGGAGCTTGCCGCGCCGGGTCAGTTGGTTGACCCGCTCGACGTCTGGTATCTGCCCCAGTTGCTGGAAGGCATGATCGGCGCCAGCACCAGCGAATAGAGCGCCTGTTGCTCCTACCCCTTCCAGAGACGCGGTCAGCAGCGCGATAGCAGCATTCGATTAAAGCGCGACACTTCATGATGAGGTGTCGCGCTTTTGTGTCGGTCAAATCGCCATAAGCGTCCTGCGCGCGATTTGGTGCGTTTCACCTTAGCCACGCGCCGATGGATTCGTTAAACTTCTGACGAGGGATGGAGTGCAGTATACCTGGGTTCGGTCAGGAGGCGACGTCCGATGATTGACGACCCGATTTTGAAACGGGACTGGCACGTGGTCGCGTGGTCGCGCGATCTGATCGAGGGGCAGTTGCTGCCCGCGCGCTTGCTGGGCGAAGACGTTGTGCTGTGGCGACTCGGCGAGCAGGTTATGGCATGGCAAGACCTGTGCGTTCATCGCGGCACGCGCCTGTCGATTGGGCGCATCGAAAACGAGCAGGTGATTTGCCCTTACCACGGCTGGACGTATGACGAGTCTGGTCAATGCGTCCGAATACCCGCGCACCCGGAGCAAACGCCACCGGCGAAGGCGCGAGTCGAGCGCTATCACGCGCGGGAAGCCTACGGCGCGGTCTGGGTCTGTCCGGGCGATCCGGTGCAGGATGTGCCCCCGTTCCCCGAATGGCACGATTCGACATTTCGCGTGGTTCCCTGCGGTCCCTATGCCTTCCGCGCCAGCGGACCGCGCGCGCTTGAGAATTTCCTCGACGTGGCGCATTTTCCTTTCGTTCATGAAGGCTTATTGGGCGATCAGGGGCATACGGAAATCGAGGATTACAACGTCATCACCGACGAGCGCGGCGTGACGGCGGAGGACATTCGCGTCTGGCAGCCCGACCCCGACGGCACGGGGCAGGGTGCGCTGGTCAGCTATAACTATCACGTTTACCGTCCCCTGACGGCGCACTTTGAAAAAAGCGCGCAGGGTCCCCGCTTCGCCATGCTGTTCAATGTCACGCCGGTCGAGCCGCTGCAGTCGGTTGGCTGGATGTGGGTGGCGATGAACTACGGGCACCACCTCCCGGAGAGTGACATCAGCGGTTTTCAGGATCGGGTCGTCGCGCAGGATATTCCGATTGTCGAATCGCAGCGCCCGGAACGGCTGCCACTCGATCTTCAGTCGGAGCTTCATTTGCGCTCCGACCGGACGGCGATTGCCTATCGTCGCTGGCTGAATACGCTCGGTTTATCCTTTGGCACCGCCTGATAGCGCGGGCTAAACGGAGTGCTATCGCAGCAGGTCGATGAAGGGGTTTCGAGGGTCGAGTGAAAACTGAAAAGCTACCTATGCTGTTATCCTTAAAAATGCAATCGTCACACCGCACGTTTCCGCACCGGTGTCTACCCGAACCTCTAGTCTCCCTACTCGAACCTTATCGACAGGTTTCCGATGGATATTGAGCTTCGGAACATCCACAAGTGGTTTGGTTCCATTCACGCCAACAACGACATTACGGTCACGCTCAAGGGCGGGCGGATTATCGGCGTTCTCGGCGAGAACGGCGCGGGCAAGTCCACGCTCATGAAAATCCTTTCCGGTTTTCAGCCTGCCGACAGCGGCGAAATCTCGATTGACGGCAAGCCCGCCGTTTATCATGGTCCGCAGGCGGCGATTGCAAACGGCATCGGCATGTTGCAGCAGGATCCGCTGGACGTGCCCGCGTTCAGCGTGCTCGAAAACTTCTTGTTCGGGTTGTCCCTCAACCGTAAAGAGGCGCGCAAACGGCTGGTGGAAATAAGCCAGCGCTTCGGCTTCGATCTCGACCCCGATACCCCCGTGGCGAACCTGACGATTGCCCAGCGCCAGCAGCAGGAAATTGTGCGGCTGCTCGCGCTTGGCGTGAAAACGCTGATTCTCGACGAGCCGACGACCGGAATTTCCGCTGAACAGAAGCAGCTCCTGTTCGACACGCTGCAATCGCTGGCGCGGCAGCATGGCATGACGGTCTTGCTTGTCTCGCATAAGCTGGAAGACGTGATCGCGCTGTGTGATGAAGTGATCGTCCTGCGCGCGGGCAAGCTGGTGGGCGATAGGCAGATGCCCGCGACGACGCAGCAGTTGGTTCGGCTGATGTTCGGGCAGGAATTCGCGCCGCCGACGCGCGAGCGCGTGCCGCTTGGGGAACCGGTCTTACGGCTGGATGGCGTACTGCTGCGGGACAAGCGGCTGACAATTGACACCTGTACATTTCAGGTGCGCGCCGGGGAAGTCGTCGGGCTGGCGGGCTTGGATGGCAGCGGGCAGGAGCTTCTCATTCGCGCCTGCGTAGGACTGGTGAAACCGAACCGCGGGAGCATCGTGCTTGCCGGGCAGGACATGACCGGCAAGCCGTACCGTCACTACCTTCAGTGTGGAATTGCGTTCGGCGCGGCGGGACGGCTCGAAGAAGGGCTTATCGCCGGGCTGACGCTGACGGAACATGTCGCGCTCGCGAACGAAACCGACCCGCTGATCGACTGTGACGCGGCTCGCGAGCACACCGCGAATCAGCTTGCGCTCTACAACGTGCGCGGTCGCGCCGAAGACCCCATCGAGCAGCTTTCGGGCGGCAACCAGCAGCGCCTGTTGATGGCGCTGATGCCGGAGGAACCGCTGGCGATGGTGCTGGAGCAGCCGACGCGCGGCTTGGACGTCGACTCGGCAAGCTGGATCTGGCAGCAGTTGCTGGCGCGGCGGGCGAGTGGGACGGCGATTGTCTTCTCGTCCGCCGACCTTGACGAATTGGTCGCCTACAGCGACCGGATTCTGGTCTTTTACGCGGGACAGGTCTACGAGATTGACGATGCTTCGACGGTCACGATTGACGATCTGGGGCATCTGATCGGCGGTGAGTTCGAGGGATCGGGCGCGGGAAGGCGGCTGGCATGACGAAGAACCAGACACTGCTCAATCTGGCGCTGACGCTCCTTCCCATTATTGCCTCGGTCGTCATTAGCAGCATCCTGATCCTCGCCGTAGGCAGCGACCCGCGCGGGGTGTTTGAAAAGCTCTGGGAAGGCGCGTTCCGCAATAGCAACGCGCTGGCGGGCGTGCTCAACTTCTGGATTCCCCTCACGCTCGCGAGTATCGGCTTGGTCGTGACCTTCCGGGCGGGGCTGTGGAACATCGGCGTCGAGGGGCAGATGATGATGGGCGCGGTTTTCGCCAGTTGGGCGGCGCGCACGCTCGTTCTGCCGACGCCGCTGCTCATCCCGATTGAGATTGCCGTGGCGATGCTCGGCGGCGCCGCCTGGGGTGTGCTGGTCGGGTTGCTCAAGACCCGACTCGGCGTTCACGAAATCTTCGGCGGCGTCGCGCTCAACGCCATCGCCAACGTCTTCACGATCTACCTCATTTCCGGTCCCTGGCAGCCGCCCGAAGGTGGAAGCGCCCAGGCGACGCCGCCGTTCCCCGATTACACGCTCTTGCCGGAGCTTTCGGGCGAATTTCCCGTGAGTCTGTTCGCGCTCGTCCTCACAGTTGTCGCCATCGGGGCAATTTTCCTGGCGCTGCGCGGCACGCGCTGGGGCTTGGAGCTGAAGGCGACGGGCAAAAACCCGCGCTCGGCGCTGCTGCTCGGCGTGCCGACGGAACGCAGCGCCCTGAGCGCGTTAATCGTCTGCGGCGCGCTGGCGGGCATCGCCGGAGCCTACCGCGTTCTCTTCACCTACGACAGCCTGCGACCGCTGGCGTCGGGCGGCATTGGCTTTCTGGCGCTGCTGGTCGTCCTGCTCGTGTCGATGAAAACGCTGCTGGTGCCGCTGGTGGCGTTTCTGGTTGCCGCACTTTTTACCGGAAGCACGCGCCTCAAAGTCGCGCTTCAGCTTGACCAGTCGCTTGCCGATGTGCTTCAGGGAACCGTCGTGTTGATGGTTTTGCTCTCCAATGGGCTGCGCGAGCGACTCGCCCTGCGCGGGCGCGTGGGCGAAGGCGAGCCGGAAACCGAATTTAAGCCGATTGCTCCGGTGACCACCGAGGCGCCAACCTATGAATGACGAACTACTCAATATTCTCGGCAGCGTCGTGCTCAATGCAACACCGCTGGTGATCGCCAGCCTCGGCGAGACGATAACCGAGCGCGCGGGTGTGGTGAACCTGTCGCTGGACGGCAGCATCGTGCTGTCGGCAATGCTCGGCTTCGTCGCGGCGTACAGCGTGTCACAATCCGGCGCGGGCAGCGAGATCAGCCTGATTCTCGGCGTGCTGGCGGCAATGCTGGCGGGCGCGATTGTCGCGCTGATCGTGGCGATTGGCGGCATTGCGCTCCGGCGCGACCAGGTGGCGGTTGGGTTTGTCCTCACGCTCCTTGCGGCAGGGCTGGCGCAGTTTCTGGGGCAAAACTTTACCCGTATTCCGGGTCCAACTGTGCCGTATGCGCCCATCAGTCTGCTCAGCGATATACCTATCCTCGGTCCGATCTTTTTTCGCCACAACATCTTCGTCTATTTCAGCTACGTCCTGATTTTCGTCACGTGGTTCTGGCTGTTCCGGTCGCGCCGGGGGCTGGCGCTTCGCGCCGTCGGCGAGCGACCGGAAGCGGCGTTCGCGCGCGGCGTAGACGTGAACCGCCAGCGCTATGTCTACACGGCGCTGGGCGGAGCGCTGGTGGGGCTGGCGGGCGCGGCGTACTCGCTCAGCATCAAGCCCGGCTGGGCGACGCCTCCGGTGATGCGCGGCGACGGCTGGATCGCCCTCGCCATCGTGATTTTCGGCGGCTGGCACCCGTTCCGGGTTGTCCTCGGCGCGTACCTGTTCGCCTCGCTGCGCGCGTTGTCAACCGTTATTCAGCGGACGCCGGAGATTAGCATTTCGCCGGTCCTGCTCAACCTGCTGCCGTGGGTGCTGATGATCGCCACGCTGGTGATGGTCAGCAGCGGCGGCGTCGAACGGCTCTTACGCCTGCTGCCGCGCCCGATCCAGAAGATGACGCGCAATGTTCTGCGCTCCGATCCACCCGCCGCGTTGGGCACGCGCTTCGAGGCGAAGTAGGGAGGCACGTGATGAGCGAGACTCCACAGCAGCTTCATGCGGTCGTGCATGGGCACGTCCACGGCGTCAGCTTTCGCTATAACACGCAGCGTGTTGCCGAGCAGTTATCGCTGGATGGATGGGTTCGAAATGCGGACGACGGCACGGTCGAGGTCGTCGCGGAAGGGTCCCGCTCGAAGCTGGACGAACTGCTGGCGTTTCTTCACAAGGGTCCGCCCGCCGCGCAGGTGACGGCTGTGGACGTCGAATGGAGCGCCGCAACCCGCCGCTATGACGGCTTCAAAATCCGCTCGAACCGCTTTTGCAATGGGTGACGTTCGTATAGTCTCAAGGCACGAATAATGCGCCTGTTTGATGTCGTAGAATTCGTGGTAGATATGCCTGAATGTGGGGTTAAAGCTGGCATGTCCGGCACAATTGTCGAGATTTTGGGCGGCGACCTGTATCTCGTCGAGGTGTTCGATAACAGTAACACGGTCGATGTTATCGAGGCGCGCTCGGAGCAGATTACCCTCAAAATACCCTTTCTCGAAAGGGGCGAGAAAGTGGCGCTCGACGCCGATATGCCCGATGAAAAGCTTCAACACGGTGACATCGGTACGGTAGTGGGCAAAGCGAAGGGGGGTCAATTCGTGGACGTCGCTTTCAGTACCCTCGATGGTCATCCCTACCGTACGTTGACGATTCATGTGCAGCAAATTCGACGTCTGAGCCGTAATGAAATCGCTCATGTGAGAATCATAGAATGAAGGGCGCTGCTGGTAGCCACTTAAGAGTCCTCGTACCAGCGTTGACAGCCCTTTCGCCCTCACCTAAACTAGCCCTGTCCTAGAAATCAAAAAGCCAGACGGTTGAGTCTGGCTTTCGATGTGTGCCAGCGGTGGGAGTCGAACCCACACGCCCGCAAGGGCACGCGATTTTGAGTCGCGCGCGTCTGCCGATTCCGCCACGCTGGCGCTTCGATCATCTTACCATACCGAAAGTCGATATGCCAGGCGGAAATGTCCGTACGGACGACGAACAGACGCTGATCCAGAGCGCGCGGCGTGGGAGTCTCGACGCCTTCAACGCGCTCATTTTGCGCTACCAGGACAACGTCTACAGTGTTGCCTACCGCATCATGGGCGACTCGCAAAGCGCCGCCGACGCCGCGCAGGAAGCGTTTATCACTGCCTATCGCCGCCTCGACACGTTCCGCGGCGGGTCGTTCCGCGCGTGGATGCTCCGCATCGCGACCAATCACTGCTACGACGAGCTGCGCCGCCTGAAGCGGCGTCCTGCCGTGTCGGTCGAAGAACTCGGCGATCCCGACTCGGACGAAGGTCCGAACCTGCCGGATGAGAACACGGATACCCCGGAAGAGATCGCGCAGCAGCGGGAGCTTCAACGCGCCATCGCCCAGTGCATCGATTCGCTTGGACAGGATCAGCGGACGGTGCTGGTGCTGAGCGACATCGAAGGCTTGGATTATCAGGAGATTGCCAACGTGGTCGGCGCGAACCTCGGCACGGTGAAGTCGAGATTGAGCCGCGCGCGGGCGTCCGTGCGGGACTGCCTGCAAGCCGTAGGGGAACTTTTACCCTCCGCTTTTCGTCTTGTGAATGACGACTAATCACGTAATTGTAATATCGGGGAACACATGCCCGCCGACCGAATGCTGAGCGACCGCGATCTTGAGCAGCTATCCGCCTACCTGGACGGTGAATTGTCGTCCGAGGAGCGCGCGGCGCTGGAATCGCGCCTGCAAGCCGAGCCGGATCTGCGGCGCGAGCTTGCGTCGCTGCGCCAGACGGTCGCGCTGGTCAGGCAGTTCGCTCCCTTGACCGCGCCTCGCTCATTGACGCTGACGCGCGAGATGGTGCGTCCGCCGCGCGTGCTTGCCTTCCCGGCGACGGCGATGCTCAGCTCGCTGAGCGCGGTCGCCGCGGTGGTGCTGGTGGTCGCGGGAGTCGTGCTGTTGACGGTTCGTAGTCCATCGGCTCTGGAGGACACCACCGCGTCGCTGGCGCGAACCCAATCGCAGCAGGAAATCGCGGTCGTGCCGACGCAAACGGCGCTGATCACGCTTGCCGTGCCGTCCGCAACACATACCGATCTGCCCCTGCCGACGGCTTCGCCCCGGCGCGACGAGGAGCAGCGTGCCGCCAGTCAAGCGTTGGGAGGGGTGGACGCGCCGGACGCCGATATGCAGCAGCCGATGGAGGACGTACCTGCCAGCGGCATGATCGTGCCGCCCGACTCCGGCGCGGGCGGCGGCGGGGGTGACGCGAACCTGAACGGTGAGGGCGCGATGCCGGGCTTCGCGTTTGACGAGATACCCCCGCGGCAGAACGATCTGTTTGCCTTTGACGACGAGACAGGCACCGAGCCGGAAACGAGCATTGCCGTTCCCGCGCCCGCGTCCAGCGACGACGCAATCGAGGAAGCTGAAGCGGATATGGACGTACAGGATGAGGCTGTCATGCGCTTCGTGCCCACCTCCGTGATTGCCGATGGCTTGCTGCTGGAAGCTGCCGCCGAAGCGGAACCGCAGGAAGCCCTGATGATGGAACTCGCGCAGGTGGCGCAGGAGCCAACCGCGACGGACACGCCCACCGCAACGCCGACTCCGACGGAGACCGCGACCGCAACCCCCACGACGACGCCGAGCGTGACTCCGACGGCAACCCCATCCTCCACGCCGACGCCTGTGCCGCTGATCGCGCTGCCGACCGAGGGCGCGGGTGTGATCGGGTTGGTGCTGATCGTGCTCGGTGTGATGGCGTTCGGCTTGTTCGCGATGAGTCAGGCGGCGCGCAGGCGGCGGGGCTAGTGTCCACGCGCACGGCGAAGTTTTGCCCCCGGTGCGGCGCGCCGCTCGAAGAACACGAACGCTTCGGGCGACTGCGCCCGTTTTGCGCTGCCTGCGATCACACCATCTTTTTCGATCCGAAAGTCGCGGTCGTGACGTTCATCGTGAAGGATGATGCTGTCTTGTTGGTGAAGCGCGCCAACGACCCCGGCAAAGGCTTGTGGGCGCTGCCCGCCGGATTCGTGGACTATGACGAAGACCCGCGCCTTGCCGCCGCGCGCGAAGCGTCAGAGGAAACCGGGCTGACGGTCGAGATTGACCACCTGATGGACGTGTTGCACCGCCCGGACGCGGACGGCTTAGCCGATATCGTGATCGCCTACAGCGCGCACGTCACGGGCGGCTACGTCCTCAAGAAGCGCGGCAGCCCTCCGGTGATGATCGTCAACCCGATGGAAGTCGAAGAAGCCGCCAAGAGCGGCTTGCAGGTCTACACCAACAACGACCTCGACTGGGGTGCGCTCTACAAGGAGATGGAAGGCGACATCCAGAAGGCGACCATCGTCTTCTGGAAGCGCATGCTGCAAAAAGTCGGCGTCGAGGGCGGCAAGATCGGCGTGTATGGCGCGGGCAGCATCAACCAGTACCTCGAGCTGGTGCGGCTGGTCGAAAAGCAGTACCCCGAATACCAG
>CALMDI010000420.1 GCA_937864975.1 uncultured Chloroflexota bacterium
GGCTGCTTTTCACCCTCGCGTTCCAGTCGTCGTATTGACCTGCCTGCGCGGTCATCAGCACCATAAACAGGTTCGCGCCGACCGAGAAACGCTCTCCATCGTTGCCGATGACCAGAGCATCGAAATCGTGCTGCAGAAGATCGAACGCCTTCCACGTCATTTCCAGCACGTCGGCGTCGATGCTGTTCTGCGCGCTGTGAAATTCGAGCAGCGCCACGCCATCGCCCATGTCCAGCACGCTCGCCCCGGCGTTACGGGCGACTTCCCCTGCGGAGGCGCGCCGCTCGCTTTCGGTAACCGTCGCCGGGCTGGTCGCGCCAGTCATCGTTTGCGCGCGCAGCATCTCGGCTGTGATCGCGCGCGAGTCTTCCTCCGGCGATACGTAGCTGCTGTGCTGCGGGCTGTAATAGCCGGTTGTCTGCCCATGCTCGTCGCGGCGATAGAACGTCGCGTGTCCGCTGGCGACCATCTGCCTGACCCACTCGGCAACCGGGTAACCGGCTTCCTCAAACCGGGGAATCGTCGCGGCGACGCCCAGAGCATCCCAGATTTCAAAAGGTCCCAACTCGTGACCGAATCCCCACTTCTGCGCGTTGTCGACATTGACAATCGTGTCTGCGATTTCGGGAACGCGGTGCGACGCATAGGCGAGATAAAATGCGAGATGATGCCATAACAGCCGCGCCGCGCGGTCGTCCTCGTCCAACAATAGTCGAATACGCTGCCCCGTATCTTCGACCTTGCGATGGATATTTACGCTGTGGAAGCGGGGCTGGCTCGGCGGCTGGTAGTCGAGGGTTTCGAGATCGAGCGACCAGAACTCGCGCGCACCATCCGCGCCCCTGACCTGCTCGTAGAAGCCCTGCCCGGTTTTGCTGCCGAGCCATTTGTTTTGCAGCAGCCGGTCGTAGAGCGCATCGGCTTTCGGATGGCGCAGCACATGACGCGCCGGATCGTCGGGGATTGCCGGGTACAGGTTACGCGCGACGTGAATGGCAATGTCGATGCCGATCAGGTCATGCAGGCGAAAGGTTGCGGTGCGAGGGCGTCCGATCAGCGGTCCGGTGAGCGCATCCACCTCGTCGACCGTAAACCCATGATCGAGGGCATAGTTGACGAGCTGGCTCAGGGTGATACTCATGAAACGATTGCCGATAAAATTGGGCTCGTCTTTGGCAAGGACAACGCCTTTGCCGAGCCGCTCGGTCGCGAAGCGCACCACCGTCGCCACGATCTCTGGATCGGTGTCGGGATGCGGGATGACTTCGAGCAGACGCAGGTAACGCGGCGGGTTGAAAAAGTGCGTACCGAGGAACCGCCGCGTGAAATCGTCACCCATGCCTTCGGCAATCGCCCGGATTGGCAAGCCGGACGTATTGGTCGAAAGGATCGTTCGCGGGCTGACGACCTGCGCCAGTTTCGCCATCAGATCGCGCTTGACGTCGAGATTTTCCACGACCACTTCGATCACCCAATCGACGCCTGCCAGCCTGTCAAAGTCGTCTTCGATGTTGCCTGCGCGAATCAGGTCGAGGTCAGACACGCTCAAAAGCTGCGGCGGACGGGCATTTTGCAGCCGCTTCAACCCTTCATGCACGAAGGCATTCCGCTTGAGCGGCGCGTCGCCCGGCTCGGTATCGCGGGCGGGGATATCGAGCAGCAGGGTTTCTATGCCGACCCCGGCGAGCAGCGCGGCGATGCCGCTGCCCATCGTCCCCGCGCCGATCACCGCCGCTTTGCGAATGGAAACCGCCATCAAGCGAGCCTTTCAGAAGCGTAATTTAAGTGTGGAGTGACGTTTGAGCGAGCCAAACGCGCCGGGTATTCGACGTCGAATTCGTACTGATTTTAACGCGGCTCGGCTCGGCGGGCACGTTTTGGGAACACGGCGGCACGCTAGAGAACTCAATGAAAATTAAAGACGCGGAGGAATAAGGATGGGATCGCGAGGGGTGCGCCGGACAATTTGTCCATCACCCTTGGGACAGTTGGACGCGGAACGGAGCGCTCGTTTTCAATCCTGATTGCGGGATGCCAGCGCGCGCAGAAAGGTCGTCGCCATCTCGTCGGCAATCTGGGTATCGCTGAACTTCCCGGCAGGGTGAACCCAGACGCCAACGCCGTTGAGCGCGTCGAGCAGCGCCCTAGTGAAAATGGGCACGTCAACCGAGCGGAAGACGCCCTGCTCGATGCCGTCCTGAATCACCGTCTGAAACTGGGCTTCGTAACGTTCAAGCCCGGCGAGGAAGCGGTCGCGGCGCGCGGTAAAGACTTCAAAGGCAACCCAGTCTTCGTGTGTCGCGCGGCTGGCGGGCGGGGTGATCTTCATCAAGGCACGGATATCGACGAGGCGCAAGGCGCTCACTTCGGGCTGAACCGCCATGCCAACGATAT
>CALMDI010000421.1 GCA_937864975.1 uncultured Chloroflexota bacterium
CGAAGGCGCGCTCACGCTGATGACCGTTCACAAAAGCAAGGGGCTGGAATTCCCGGTCGTCGTGCTGGTCGATACGTCGTGGCGCAAGAACAGCATCGAGCGCGGGCTGCTGCTGCACGACCCGCAGATTGGGCTGGCGTGCCGCGTGCTGGACGTAGCAACCAACCAGCTTGAGCGTCCCTATCTCCACCGCCGCGCCGGGCTGCTGCGCGAGATGCGCGAAGATGCCGAGCGCCGTCGCCTGCTGTACGTGGCGGCGACACGCGCGCAGGATTACCTGCTCGTGGGCGGGCAGGTGGCGCGCAATAAAAAGGACGGCACGCTGCGCGGCGAGGGGTGGCTCGGCTGGCTGATCGACGCTTTCGACCTTCAGGACGCGGAACGCCAGCCGGAACACGTGCGCGATTATCCGTGGGGAAGCATCCGCATGTCCTTCCCCGAAGCCGCCGCGGGCGACACGGAGGGGGGCGGGGGTGGCGGCATGGAGCGCACGGGCTGGGATTCGCCCAACGTGCGCGAGGCGCAGCCGTTTGCGGGCGTCGTGCCCGCGCCGTCCGGGCTGCTCTCCGAGCCGCGCTTCCGGCGCGACGCGGCGGCGCGCTCGCTGACCGGCGCGCAGATGGCAGACCTCGGCGGCATTTATCTGCCCGACGTCGGGGCGCTGTACAAGCGTCGTCTGCGCCGCAGTTTGCTGCACGACGCGCCCGCGACGATTGAAACCGTGACCGCGCGGCGTCGGCGTCCGGTCGGGCGCAAGCTGGGCGAGATAGTGCTCAAGGCGCTGCGCTGGTGGCGCTTTCCCGGCGACGGCGATCTCGCGTCCCTGCTCAGGCGTTATGCGTGGGAAGAGGGCATTGTCGAGCCTGCCCAGCAGCAGGAAGCCGTCGAGCGCGCGCTGAAGCTGCTGGACGACATTCGTGCGACCGATCTTTATCGCTGGATTGAGGACGCCGCCGATGTCTACCGCGCGGTGCCGTTTGTCTACGACACGGGCAGCCGCACCGCGCACGGCACGATTGACGTGCTGTTCCGGCGCGTGGATGGCACCTGGGCGCTGGTTCAGTATACGACCACGTTCATCGGCGGCGACGCGACGGAAAGCGCGATTGCCAACCACGCGCAGCGTTATCATCTCCAGCTTGGCGTGCAGGCGGCGGCGGCGCGCGACCAGCTTTCCCGCTCCACCGCGCAACCCATTGTGCCGGATGCTTTTATTCACTATATTCGTCACGCGCAGACGATTGCGGTTCCCGCGAGCGCGTGGCAAGGCGCGCTCGATACGCTGGAATCGACCATCGGCGATCTACTGGGATAGCCGCCATGCTCCAACGACTCACGCGCCAGTTGCCGCTCTGGGCACGACCCGAACATCCTGTCCTGCGCTACGAGCTTGGCAAGGTGCAGCGCGCGCCGCGGCGGGTTCGACTGCTCCGGGCGCTTGGCATCATTCTGCTGGCGCTGGCGCTGGTCGTCGGCAGTTACGTGGTGGCGACGGGCTTCCTCACGCGACCGCTTGGGCAAAGCCTGACCGAAAGCCTGAGCGCGATTGTCCTGTATCCGCTGCTCATTCTTCAGGTCATCACGCGCGTCGCCGCCGTGGGGCTGACCGCCAACGTCGTCAGCGAGGAAGCGCGCCGCCAGAACTGGGACAACATTCGCGCCACGCCGACCGGCGCGGAATTGGCGCTGCGAGCCAGTTGGGCGGCGGTGTTCTATCGGCTGCGCGCGCTGCTCGGCATCATCCTCGTTGTTCGCATCATCCTCATCTTCGGCATCCTTTACGACCTGACCGCCTTTCAGGGACGCTATCTCGACCTGCTGATTAACGGGATTTTGCCGGAAGTGCCGCTCGTGGCGGGCGTGCTGCTCCTGTCCCTGCTGATGACCGCCAGCCTGCTTCTGCCGATCACAGGAATCGGCTTCGACGCGGCGCTCGGCTTGCTGTTGTCCACGTTCGTGCGCCAGCGTATGTACAATTCCCTGCTGCTGATGCTGATTATCCTGTTCCGCATCGCGCTCGTGATCGGGCTGGCGTACCTCGTGAGCCAGTTCGTGAATGGCGCGCTCGACGTGAGCGACTCCACCGCCTGGCTGCTGGTGGGCGCGTATGGCGCGATGGGCGATTGGGGGCTGGCGTTCCTCAACCTCGGCTTCTACGGCGAAATCTGGGCGACGGTGCCCTATGGCATTTTGCTCGGTCTCGGTTTGCTCGTCTATGCCATGCTACAGGCGATGGTTACGGATCAACTGCTGGCGCTGGCGGTACGCCGCGCCGAACGGCGAGGGTAAGACGACCCCACCCTCTGTCTCCCTCCCCGATTTCGGGCAGGGAGAACCTGGAAAGCACGCTCCTGCATTTC
>CALMDI010000422.1 GCA_937864975.1 uncultured Chloroflexota bacterium
GCCTATACTACGATAAATCAATGTATTTCCATAGTGGCAAGCCCTTGCTGTGGGTCAGCGAAGTCAACGCCGACGTGTTTGAACTCGTCATACATCCGGGAAGGGGTCATCGTCGTATCTCTATCGTCAAAGCGTCGCTCAGTCGTCAGCGGATTTTAGCGACAGTTCGTGTATAATGCCCGGTGTTCGAAGGCATGGTGACGATTGCGATTTCACACGCGCTGGCGCATCGGACTGCTCGGTCTTGTGGTCAGTCTGCTCGCCCTCTATTTTATTGCCTCGCAGATCAACCTGCCGGAGCTTGGCGCGGCGTTCGGACGCGTGCGCTGGGTCTGGTTTTTGTTGTGCGCCATCTTTCTGGTACTGGGCTTGGTCACACGCGCGCGGCGCTGGCGCGTTCTGCTGAGCGACGGCTTGCCGCTCAGCCGGGCGTTCAGCATCATGAACGTTGCCTATCTGGTCAATGGCTTGCTGCCGCTGCGGATGGGCGAGGTGGCGAGGGCATACCTGGCGACGCGGGCGAACCCGCCCGTGCCCGTCCTGAAATCGGTCAGCACGATTATTGTCGAGCGCCTGCTCGATTTGCTGGCGGTCGTGGGCTTGATCGCGATTGCGCTGGCGCTCGGTCGGCTGCCGGATGAACTGCGCGCGGCGGCGCTGTTCTTCGGTCCGGCGGCGGTGCTCGGCTTCCTGTTTCTCGTGTTTCTGGCGGGGAACCGCGCGCTGGCGACCCGCCTGCTGAACGGGCTGGCGGCGCGGCTTCCGGTGCTGGCGCGGTTGAACGTGCCGCGTCTGGTCGAGCATTTCCTCGACGGACTCGCGCCGCTGACGCAGCCGCGCGCGCTGGCGTCGGCGCTGGCGTGGACGGCGATAAGCTGGGCGCTTTCTGTGGTCGCGGGCTACGTGCTGATGTTCGCGGTATGGGAACGGGGCGACCTGGCGACGACGTGCCTATTCATCGCGGCGGCGGCGCTGGCGATTGCCGTTCCCGCCGTGCCCGGTAACGTCGGCACGTACGAGTTGTCGATCTTATTGGCGCTCGGCGCGACGGGTTACGGCGAGCCTGCGTCGACGGCGGGCGTGTTTGCCCTGCTGGTACACGGCGTTAACCTGCTGGTGTATGCCATTTTCGGCGTCCTCGGCTTTATTCAGGAAGGCATCTCGCTTGAGCAGCTTTCGCAGGGTGTTCAGGGAATGCAGCAATCCAGCGCGGGACTGAACAGCCAGAATGTCTAGCAACGGCGCGACGCCCGGCAAGCTAAAAATCCTGATCTGCATTCTCTATTACTTCCCCCATCGCACCGGGATGCAGCTTTACATCCAGCGCGTGAGCGAGGCGCTGGTGCAGCGCGGGCACGAGGTCACGATCCTGACCGCGCGCCACCGCACCGACTTGCCCGACGACGAGACGATCAATGGCGTGCGCGTGATCCGGTTGTGGGCGCCGCCGATTCCGATCAGCCGGGGTATGGTGATGCCCGCTTATCCGCTGGCGGCGCTGAAGCTGATCCGCTCCCATGACGTGGTTAGCATTCACACGCCGATGCTGGAAACGGCGCTGATCAGCGTGCTTGCGGGGCTGACCGGGCGCAAGGTCATCGCGACGCATCACGGCGATCTGATTTTGCCGGGCGGCGCGGCGAACCGGCTGATTCAGAACACGATGTTTGGGCTGTTCCGCTTCATGGCGAAGCGCGCGGCGCGGCTGATCGCTTACAGTGATGATTACGCGGATCACTCGTATTATCTGGAACCGTTTCGCGACAAAGTCTCCGTCATTTATCCGCCGATCCAGATGCCCCTGCCCAACCCGCAGCGCGCGGAAGAGCTGCGCCAGCAGTGGGCGCCGGAGGGCGGTCCGATCATCGGGTTCGCGGGGCGGTTTGTCGAGGAAAAGCGTCCTGACCTGTTGATCCAGTCGCTGGACGTGATTAACCAGCATTATCCGAACGCGCGCATCGTCTTCGCGGGCGAGTACAATATC
>CALMDI010000423.1 GCA_937864975.1 uncultured Chloroflexota bacterium
CGGAAACGTTCGGGGAAGTGCTTCGCACGACGACTTTGCCTGCCGTCACGCTCACGATTGTCATGGCGGTCTATTCGATTCGGATGCTGCGCGACAGCCTGATTGATGTGCTCAACTCCGAGTATGTTCGCATGTGCATTCTGAAGGGGTTGCCGCGTTCGCGCGTGGTGCTGGCGCACGCGCTGCCAAACGCGGTCGTGCCCGCGCTGAACACCATGGCGCTGCACCTTGCCTATCTCATCGGCGGGGTCGTGGTGGTCGAGCAGGTGTTCGCGTTTCAGGGGCTGGGGACGCTGCTGGTGGACGCCGTCGGGCTGCGCGATGGTCCGGTAATCGAAGCGGTCGCGCTCATCGTGTCCGCGCTGTACATTGCGGCGAACCTGTTCGCGGACGTGATGTCGATCCTGCTCAATCCGCGGCTGAGGGCGGGCTGATGGCGACGAGCACCCTTTCCACCCGCCGCTCCCGGTCGCTGGCGCGTGTTTCGCGGATGCCGCGCACGCTGATCGTCGGCGCGATCATTCTGGCATTTTACCTGATTGTCGCGCTGACCGGGCGCTTCTGGGCGCCGTATGATTTCTCGAAAACCGGCACCGGACGCCCCTTCTCCGCGCCAAGCGCGGAACACCTTTTCGGCACCGATCAACTGGGGCGGGACGTGTTCAGCCGCGTCGTGCATGGCACGGACGACGTGCTGTTCCTCGCGTTGACGAGCACACTCCTCTCGACCGTCATTGGCGGGCTGTTCGGACTCATGAGCGGGTTGGTCGGCGGCTGGTTCGACCAGATTTTGATGCGCTTTTTCGACGCCCTTATCAGCATTCCGTTTCTGGTGCTCGGCTTACTGATTATCGCCGCGTCGGGTCCCGAACTGAGCGGGAATTATCTGCTGCTGATCGCGGTGGTCGTCGTGGTGTATGCCCCGCGCACGGCGCGCATGGCGCGGGCGGTGGCATACGACCTGGTAACGCGCGACTTCGTGACGGTCGCGCGCCTGCGCGGCGAGTCGACCGTGTCCATCGTGCGGCGCGAATTGACGCCCAACGCCGTCGGCGTGCTGCTGGTGGAATTTGGCGTGCGCGCGGGCTACGCGCCGATCTTCATTGGCTCGCTCAGCTTCCTCGGCTTTGGCGTGCGCCCGCCGACGCCGGAATGGGGGCTGATGATTAGCGAAAACCGGGCGGCGATCATCTCCGCGCCTGCCGCCGGTTTCGCCCCGGCGGCGTGGTCCGATACCGAAATCACCTTCTACTACCCGATCGCCGTCGGCGGCCCGCTCACCAAGGTGATCGACGGCCTCGCGGCCGACTTCGAGAAGCAGAACCCCGGCGTGAAGGTGAAGCCCATCTACGCCGGCAACTACGACGACGCGCGCATCAAGGCGCTCGCCGCCCTGAAGGCGGGCCAGCCGGCGCAGCTGTCGGTGCTCTTCTCGATAGACGTCTACGAGCTGCTCGAGCAGGACGTGATCATGGCGTGGGACGACGTCGCCACCTCCGCCGAGGACAAGGCGTGGCTCAAGTCCTTCTACCCGGCGCTGATGATGAACGGCACCTACAAGAACAAGGTGTACGGGATCCCGTTCCAGCGCTCGACGATCGTGCTGTACTGGAACAAGGATGCGTTCAAGGAAGCGGGCCTCGACCCGGAGAAGCCGCCGGCGAACTGGAACGAGATGACCCAGATGGCGCAGAAGCTGGTGAAGAAGGACGCCTCGGGCAACGTGCAGCGCTGGGGCGTCATGGTGCCCTCCACGGGCTACGCCTACTGGATGTTCCAGGCGTTCGCGCGCCAGAACGGCCAGGACCTGATGAACAAGGACGGCAACAAGACCAACTACGCGCATCCCGACGTGATCGCCGCGCTGCAGTACTGGCGCGACCTCGGCGCCAGGCACAAGGTGATGCCGGAAGGCACGGTCGAGTGGGGGACGCTGCGCCAGGCCTTCACCGAAGGCAAGACGGCGATGATGTGGCACCCCACCGGGAACCTGACCGCCGTGAAGGACTCGGCCAAGTTCCCGTTCGGCGTCGCCATGCTGCCGGCCTCGAAGCAGCGCGGCTCGCCCACGGGCGGCGGCAACTTCTATCTCTTCAAGAAGACCAAGCCGGAAGAG
>CALMDI010000424.1 GCA_937864975.1 uncultured Chloroflexota bacterium
GTATAAAAGCTTTCTGCCGTTCCCCCCCCCCCCTGCCCCTCAGCCCATGAAGAGGGAGGGGAGTCCAGAAGAGTCCTCAAAAGCCCCTCCCTCCTTGTGGGGGAGGGGCAGGGGGTGGGGGATACGCGACGGCAACGAGCACCAGTGGTTAAACGACACAGTCGGTCTAATCCTGATCGCGCCAGCCTTGCAGGCGGCGCTCCAGGGGCGTCAGCAAGACGCGCATCCCCATAACAAACATCGCCAGAATGAAAATGCCGCCGAACACACCCGCGGTCACCAACTGGCTGGACGACCGCCGGATCAGATTGCCCATGCCGACGCTCCCGGCGATAAATTCGCCGATGATCGCGCCGACGACCGCATCTGGAATGGTGACGCGCATTGCCGTCAGGATGTAGGGCGCGGCGGCGGGCAGCATAATCTTACGCATGATCTGAAGACGCGACGCGCCCATGACCCGCGCGATATCGACCAGTTCCGCGCGGACGTGGCTCAAGCCCGCGACCG
The DNA here is from genome assembly GCA_937864975.1 of uncultured Chloroflexota bacterium. GTDB lineage: Bacteria > Chloroflexota > Anaerolineae > Aggregatilineales > Phototrophicaceae > ZC4RG36. The sequence goes on from CALMDI010000424.1 coordinate 511, forward strand.
TGTTCATGAACATGACGAAAAAGACGATGATCGTGGCGATCACGATCTTCGGCGTAATGCCCAGACCGAGCCACATGACGAGAATGGGCGCGAGCGCGACTTTCGGGATGCCGTAGAACGCGACGATGAACGGGCGGACGACCATGAAGGCGCGCTGGAAAAACGTCAGGACGATTGCCGCGCCCAGCCCAAGCACGACGCCCAGCGCATACCCGGCGAGCACTTCGGTCAGCGTCGTTTGCAGGTGTATCCAGACCTCGCCGGACGCGAACCAGCGTTGTAACAGGGCGGCAATCTCGCTTGGCTTGCTGGTGTAGCGCGCGTTCAGCAGCGTGCCGGACGCGAGTTCCCAGAACAGAAGGATGCCGACGATCAGCCCGACACGCCCAATCCACAACAGCAGGCGGTCGCGCTGCATTTGCCGCCGCCGCTCGTCCTCGACCTGCCGCTGAAGGACGACCTCAAGCTGCTCATTCTGCGCGGCAAGCCGCTGGTCTTCGAGGGCTTGCACGGTCATCGCTGGCTCACCTGAATCTCTTCTTTGATGTCTTTCCACAGCGCGTCGTAAATCTCGTCAAACCCCGGCGTCTCGTGAATATGGAACACATCACGCGGGCGGGGCAGGTTGACGTCGTAAATCTTCTTGATGGTTCCCGGTCCGTGCGTGAAGACGACGATTCGGTCGGAAAGCGCGATGCTCTCGACCAGATCGTGCGTCACAAACAGGACGGTTTGCTTCGACTTCTGCCACAGCCGCAGCAGTTCGTCCTGAAGGATGACGCGAGTCTGCGCGTCGAGCGGACCGAAGGGTTCATCCATGAGCAGCACGCTGGGGTTGTAGACGAGCGTGCGAATGATGCCGACGCGCTTTCGCATACCCCCCGAAAGCTCATGGGGATAGAAATGCTCGAAGCCGGTCAAGCCGACGGTCTCAAGCTGTTCCTGCGCCAGACGGTAACGTTCCGCTTTGGGCACGCCCCGAAATTCCAGCGCGAGCGCGACGTTGTCGATGACCGTGCGCCAGGGCAGCAGGTTGTCATCCTGCGTGATGTAGCCGACGTCGGTATTGATCTGGTGGATTTCCTTGCCGCGATAGTGAATCGTGCCGGACGTCGGCTTGAGGAGTCCGGCGACCATGTTGAGCAGGGTGGATTTGCCGCAGCCGCTCGGTCCGACCAGCGTGACAAACTCGCCCTCGCGCACGTCCAGCCTCATATTCCGCACGGCGACGAACGCATTCGTGCTCTGCCGCGACTTCGACATGAAGACGCGGTAGACCTGGCTGAAGCGGATGGTGAAATCGTTGGATGAAAGTTGAGCCGTCACGAACGCGCTTTTTCTGTCTCGATAGCCCTATAAAGGAATGAACGGTACTTTACCGGAC
>CALMDI010000425.1 GCA_937864975.1 uncultured Chloroflexota bacterium
CATCTTGCGCGCCTGTGGATTGCTCGGCTCGATGCGGAAGGTGACGCTGCCGAGAAAACCGGTCTCCTGCTGACGAATGTTCAGCGTGCGCGTGTGGATGTCGTGGTCTGCCACGCTCAGCCGCTGGTCGATGAACGGCGTCAGATCATCCGGCAGGGCGATCTCGGCAAAGGTCGACCACCGCCTCATCAGGCTGCCGAAGACGAGTCGGGGCAGCGGCAGGCGCACGTCGAGACCATCGCTGTGGAAGGTGGTCGGCGTCGCAAAATCCAGCGTCAGCGTTCGTGGCGCGGGCACGCGCGCGTGCTGCTGAATCAGCGCCCCGTAGGACGCGCGTCCTGCCCAGAGACGGTCGTCCGACAGCACGGCGTCGACCTGCCAGGCGCGATGGTCAAGTTCCAGAGCTTTGGGCGGCTGCGCCGCGAATGCGCGGAGCGCCTGCGCGACCGCCGGTTCAAAACCGGTCAGGCGCAGCCAGGCGCGCTCGCCTCGCTCGACCGCGCCGGTCACCGGTTCCAGGCTGGCGGCGCGGAACGGACCTGCCGCCGTATACGCGCGCGGCGTATCCAGCCCGGCGTGATGCGTCGCCGACAGCGCCGGATCGAATTGGCGCAGGATATCGAGCGCGAGCTGCTGCGTGGCGCGGGTCAGGTGAGGTTTAATCGCGAGCGCCTGTGAAGCGCGTAGGCAGACGACGATGGCGACGAGGTCGTCACCGCTCAATGCCGCTGCCTCTCGCTCCCGAATGAATGGGGGAGACTAAGGAACGAATGTGTGCCCTGGATGGCGGGGAAATCGCGACAAAAACCATGCTTCATGGGATTTGTTAGCGGTTCCGAAATTGTTTTGGCGCTGACTAATAATACAATGATCTATAGCGCTTTTTGAATTAGATCTGTTGAAGCGCGCGGCTCGAATTCAGGACTTGTCCTGATCCCACCGCAGGGAATGTCGTCAAAAATAGCCGTAGTGTTCCGTTAGGGATCGAAGCGCATAATACCGAACCTTCGCATTTCAGAAGCCTGATAACGTGGGAATGAGGCAGGGATGCCCAGATTAAGTTTCCAACTCCGTACGATTAGCCCGCTGTTCCTCGCCGGAGCCGATTCTCAGGGGGAACCGGAGCTGCGCGCCGCCTCGATCCGCGGGCAGCTTCGCTACTGGCTGCGTGCCGTGCATGGCGCGGATGTGTCCGGACTCGATTCGGTCTGGAAGCGCGAAGCGGCGGTTTTCGGCGCAACCGACCGTGGATCGGTAGTCTCGATACGTTTCACCTCCGATGAAACCATCGTCCCTCAGAACGCGCCCATGCTGCCACACCGGCTTGTAACGGGGAAAAATCCGCTCAAACGACGGGCTATTCCACGGGGGACAATCTGCAAACTGGCACTGGTCACTCGTCCGGGGCAGGCGCTGCCCGACGATTTCGTGAAGGCGCTGTCGACGTGGCTACTGCTTGGCGGCGTGGGCAAGCGGTCACGGCGAACGTTTGGCGCGTTTGCGATTGACGACGTCGACGTGACGCCGGGCGTCCGCGTTGACCGCGCCAACCGGTGGTGGGCGACACCGCCACAAACGCCGGACGATCTCATCAAGGCAATCCACGCGCACTTTCAATGGCTATATCCCGCGGGGACGACGTTCGCGCCCGTGAGCGGCATCCCCGACTATCCTACCCTTCATCCGCAGCACAGCCGGATTGTCGTGTGCAAACGCCGGTTCGCCAGCGCGCAGGAAGCAAATCAGCGGCTGTTCAACGATTTGCTGCGATCCAATACCCATCCCTACGTCCAACCTCAACACAAAGTCATGTTCGGCTATGCGACCGCCGGGCGGCGCGCCTCGCCCGTGCTAGCTCAGGTAAGGCAGACAGGAAGAGCCTACGCGCTGATTTTGACCGCCATGCGCTCGCCGCTCAAACGATCTCATGAGCTTCCCGCAACCTGGCAGCCGGACTGGACGGTCGTCAACCAGTTTCTCGACGAAGCCGAGACCTTGTTCCATGGCGAGACGGTTTGGGGGGGACCGTTCCTGTGAGCCGCTATCTTTATCTCTTTCAGATTGGACCCGTCCAGTCGTTTATCGCCGCCGCCCGGCGGACGCAGGACCTATACGTCGGCAGCCGCCTGCTCAGTCTGCTCGCCAGCGCGGGCGTCAGCGCGGCGCAAAGCGCCAGGGGCGACCTGCTATTTCCGGTCGAGCTATCGAACGGTAATCTCCCCGACAGAGTCCCGCACCGCTTCGCGTTTCTTAACGAGCACGTCCCCGATCATGTGGTGCCTATCGTCAAGGATGCCATCGACGGGGAGTGGCGCGGTATCGCCGCGAAAGTCAGGGCATGGCTGACGGATGACATGCGGCTGGGCACAAACTGGCACGCGGATTTTGATCGTCAGGTCGCAAACTGGCTTGAGATTTACTGGGTGGCGGTTCCCTATGACCGAAATGACCACGCGCGTTCCTACCGGCGGGCAGATATCGCGTTGGCGCAGCGCAAACAGCTGCGCCACTTCCCCGCCGTGAGCGAGCGGGGCGAGAAATGCACGCTTACCGGCGCGCAGACGGCGCTGCCGCTCGATTGGGCTGCGCTGCGCCAGCGACTTGGAGATGAAGAACACCAAAAATTCATCCGCGCTAACGAGCGTCTCGGCGCGCTGGCGACGATCAAACGCTTCGCGCAGCAGGGACGCTATGGCGCGGGTGCCATCGACGGCGATTTTGAGGCTCCGCGCGAGTTTCCCTCGACCAATGAGATCGCAGGCAAGCCCGACGGGAGTGCGCAGGATGATCGGGCTTATTTCCTGACGGTATTGCACATGGATGGCGACTTTATGGGGAAACGCCTCTCGCTTGTCGAGAACGCGCAGGATCACCGGCGGTTATCGGCGGCGCTGGCAGACTTTGCCGAGGTTCGCGTTCCGAAGATTATCGCCGGGCATGACCCGAAACGGAGCGCTACCTATCGCGATCATCCGGGGCGAGCCGTACTGGTTTATTCCGGCGGCGATGACGTACTGGCACTCATGCATCCGGGACTAGTGCTGTCCTGCGCGAACCAGCTTCAGGCAGCCTTTCGGGAAGCGCTCGCGGGGTTCGAGACGGAGAAGCTGCCCGTGACCATGAGCGCCGGGATCGCCATCGCGCCCTTCAAACTGCCGCTTGATGGCGCGCTTCAGGAAGCGCGCGATGCCGAAGAAGCCGCCAAGAATGGGCATCATCGGGATGCGGTTGTCGTGCGAGAAGCGCACCGCAGCGCGCAGGTTCGGCAGGCGGGGGCTAAATGGACGGTGATCCCGACGGCGGATGCCCTGCGCGGTCATTTTGCCAACGGGCGGCTGTCGGGCAAGCTCGGTTTCGACCTCTATGATCTGGCGGCGGTCATGGACGACAATCCACACGATCCTTGCGCGCCTGATGCAGAAGCGCGATTCGCCGTCCAACCGATTGTGCCAGAGGAAGCGCGTGCTGCCGAGGCGCTGCGTCTGCTTCGCCGACGGCTGGCAGAAGGACTAGACACGGCGATTTCAGAGCAAATCGTCGCCGAGCTTGGCAAACAGTTTGCTGACTTGGGTCTGGATAAAGACTGTGGCTGGATGAGCCTGGCGAACTGGACGATTCTAGCGCGATTTCTTGCTCATCAGGAGACGAAACGAGAGGTGATGTGAATGCGCTGGACGTGGTATTTCATCGAGCCGCATGACGTCTGGATGTTCCGCGACAACAAGCCGTTCACCGCGCAGCAAAGCTTTGTTGCCCGGAGCATGTTTCCGCCGACACCGCAGACCATGCAGGGGGCTATTCGCACGCACGTCATCGAACGCGCGTCCGTAGGGTGGAGCGCCTATGCACGGGGTGAATCTCCTGACCTGCGGCAGCTTGTCGGCACGCCGCCGACCGCCGACGGACCGGGCGAGCTCGGGTCGCTGCGACTGCGCGGTCCATTTGTCGCCCGGCGCGAGAACGGACGAATCCGCAGGCTAACCCAGATGCCGATGGATGTTTTCAGACGAAAAGAGGACTTGAGCCAGCTCGTGCGTCTGATGCCACACCCTTTGGATTTTGAGACGGAGTCGCCGCTGGCGGGGTGGCAGCCGCTTCGCTTATCCCCTGATGCGATCCCGGAAGAGTACGAGGAAGCGCGGGGCTGGCTGGACGATGCTGCTCTGGTGGAGTACATGCGTGGAGCAACCCCGTCGAGTGCCGTGAAGCCTGGCGATTTATATCACTATGATGAGCGTATCGGGCTTGGTCTGGTTCATGAAAGGCGTGTGGCAGCCGAAGCGTTGCTTTATCACGCCGAGTTTGTTCGGTTATGTGACGGAGTCGGGCTGCTGGCGGGCGTCAGCGATGGGCTGCTCGACGAGCGGGGCATCCTGAATTTGGGTGGCGAAGCGCGCGCTGCGTATTATGAAACGGTCGACTATGCGCCGCCGACTGTCGAGGCGCAAGACCGATTAACCCTTGTTCTGCTGACACCGGCATACTTTTCGGGGGGTTGGCAGCCTGCCAACGGCGACTGGACACCGTGGGTTGGCGCGACGGGGCGGCTGGTGAGCGCAGTCATTGGAAAGCCGCTGCTGATTAGCGGCTGGGATGTGGCTCGGAACCGCGCCAAAACCCTTTATCATTACGTGCCCGCCGGGAGTGTCTATCGCTTTGAGAATGCGGTATGGCAGGGGCAGGACATTCGGTTTACGGAAACCCCCCAGAATCTCGAAACAGGGGGAGCAGACGCGCTCGATCATTGCGCTATTGGTTTCGGCGACGTGGCACTCGGACACTGGGAATGAAGGAGGGATCGAATGAAGAATGCGCTGCTGTTCATGTACACGGAGTCGTCCCTTCATGCCGGCACGGGTGGTGGCATCTCAGTCATCGATCTGCCGATCCAGCGCGAACGGATTACGCAGTATCCAAACATTCAGGGGAGCGGCGTCAAGGGTGCGTTACGCAGCCAGTGTGCCAACCCCGGCAGTGATGCTGTCAAGGCGATCTTTGGACCCGATACACGAAACGCGCAGGATCATGCCGGAGCGCTGTCAGTCGGAGAGGCGCGAGTCATTCTTTTCCCGGTACGGTCTTTGATGGGAATTTTCGCCTATACGACGTGTCCCCATGTCCTTCATCGACTGGCACGGGACGCGGGTGAGCAGCTCACCCTGCCCGATATTGCCGACGACGAATGCCTCGTGACCCAAACAACCAGCAGCCGTATTGTCGCCGCTGGCTCAGTGGTACTGGAAGAATTTTCCTTCACCGCAAGACAGGATCCTGTGGTTGACGAGCTTGGGACGTGGTTAAGTGGCATCGCGCTCCCGCAGGAGGGTTACGATTACTGGCGTCGAAAGTTCTCGAACAGCCTGGTCATCCTGTCGGACAATGCATTCCGCGATTTTGTCATGCACAGCACGGAAGATTCCACCCATGTCAGGCTTGACCGCGATCTGAAGACGGCGGCAAACTCGGCATTATGGACACAGGAAGCGCTGCCTTCCGAGACGTTGATGGCGAGCGTTGTCATGGCGCGGCACCTGCGCCTGCCAGACAAAGAGCCAGCACCTTCTGATATGACGGGTAAAGAGCCTGTCGATGTGCTGGAATGGATGCGCGACCCTGCCAATCTGCCTCATCGCCTTCAAATTGGAGGCGACGAAACAAAGGGACAGGGCTGTGTCGCGATCCGATGGTACACGCCATCAGACGCCATTGGAGGAAGCGATGAATAATGTGCCTCAGCCAGCGGGTCGGGCAGCGCGAACCCTTCAGCAGCGGCGCGCGGCGGATGCCTGGGCAAAAACAACAGCGGTTCGCGATGATAAAGGATTAAGCGTCGAACAGAAACGGGAATATGGGCAGCTCATCCGTGGATTATCCGCGATGATTCGGCATGACGGCTTGGGACCCAGTCTTGCCTTTCTGCGAGCCAAGAATAAGCCTCATCATCAGCGCGCCTATCAGCATCTCTCCGATTGGGTGCTCGGCGAGCACGCGCGTATTCGCAGTCAGAACGATCACAGAGACAGTCTTCTGGAGTGGTCGTTTCAGGACGCGACAAGCGAGCGCTATCGCTGGGCGACCACCGAGGCGCTCACCTATCTGGTCTGGCTAAAACGGTTTGTCGAAGCGCTGGAACTGACCGAATAGGAGGGGGCGATGCCGGACTTTTTCGCGCCGAAAGACACGCTTGAGATTCTAAATCCACACGCCGAGCGCTGCCGTCATGCCGGATTGCTGCTGTCACGCTATGTTCCGTTTGAAGCAATTGATAAGGGTCAGGGTGGCAAGAGTCAATGGCTTCGGGACGTGAGCCGCCGCTTCCAGGTCAATGCGAGCAACGAAGAATGGCATGTGCTGCGCGGAGCAATGCTGAACCGCTGGCAGGCGCAGGTGGGGGCAGCCGGCGCGCAGACCTTTACGCGGCAGCTGCAGGGGCGGCTCATCGTCGGACTCGGTGGCAAGGGGGTTCTGGAAACCGGCATCACCCTACATTACATCACCGGACTGCCCATCATTCCCGGCAGCGCGCTGAAGGGCTTATGCCGCGCGTACGCCCTCCTGACTCTTGCCGAAGCGCTCAACATTCCGCTGCTGACCGCTGACGAGCGCCCTAAGAGTGACGTAGCCTCGCCTATCACACAGCTGGAGTCGATTCTGACCGAAATTGATGAAGACGTGCGCGCGGAGCAAATCGATCATTTGAATCGAAGTCATGATTTAGCGGTGCCGCTTACGCTGGAAGCGCTTGAGCAGGAAACCATCCGAGACGATGTCCACGTGTTTCGAGCGGCATTTGGCAGTACTGCCGCGGCGGGAGCGTGCGTGTTTTTCGACGCGGTCGTCTCAAAACTTCCGTCGTCGGGCACGTTGTTCGAAGTCGATGTGATGACTCCGCACTTCTTCGACTATTACCGAACTGATGGAAAGACACCGCCAAACGACGATGATAACCCCAACCCGGTCAGCTTTCTGACAGTTGCCCGACACACCGAATTTTCGTTTGCGGTTGGCTGTAGGCGTGGCGCGTCAGACGCGCCCATCGACCGGGTTGCGAACTGGCTCGCGATTGCGCTTGACGAGCTTGGAATTGGCGCAAAAACGGCGGCGGGTTACGGCGTATTCGCCTAGGTTCATCATGCCGCACGTCTTTCTTGCCACGCTCGGTCAGCGCCCGGAGGCGATCACCGTCGCGCTCGATTTGCTGCGGGATCGCTATGATCTGGACTCGGCGGTCATTCTGCACACCGAGCCGAACGTTTCCGGCATCACAAAGGCGCTCAACGACCTGAGAAGAGTTCTGAAGCGCGATTATCCGGCGCTGCCCGTGCGCTATCATGAACTGCGGACGCGCACCGGCGCGGGGCTGCTGGACATCACCGACGCGGACAGCGCGATGAGTTACTTCGAGGGCATCTATGCGGTCCTGCTCGACCGGCGGCGGCAGGGCGTAACGCTGCATCTGCTGGTCGCGGGCGGGCGCAAGGCAATGAGCATTTACGCGGCGCTGGCGGCGGCGCTGGTCTTCAGCCCCTACGATCACCTGTGGACGGTGCTTTCACCGAGCGCGCTGGTCGATAAAGTCGGGCAGTTTCATATCCCACCGGGACAGCGCGACGACGTCCACCTGGTGCAGATGCCGCTGCTGAATGCCCGCCTGCCGGTGGGCATGATGTCCGCGGCAAAGCTGGATCACCCGGAGGCGATTATCGAGCGGTTATCGAATCGTCGGATGGATTTCCTGACCAGACTGACCGAGGGACAGCGGCGCGTGGCGGAAGCCTTCGAGCAGAACCCGGATGCGACTGCCAGGGAGCTGGGGCGCATTCTCGATCTGGGTGAAAAGACCATCGAAACCCATTTTGGCGCGATTTATCACGTGATGGCAGGCTACCTCGCCTTCGGAGAAGAAATCCGGCACAAACGCCAGGCGCTGCTGGATTTGCTGGCGGGGCGGTTGTAGCACGAGCGGGCAAATCGACTTGAGATTACTTCTTTACGATTTTACGATTCAAGGGAGGCGAAGATGGAGTGGCTGGGTCCCCTTGCGGATAGTGTCGGCATTGTCGGCGCCGTGATTGCTGCCATTTCGGCAACCTTTGGATGGAGGAAGAGCAGGCAAATCGAAAGGCGATTGCGTGAGGAAAAGGCTCGTGAGGAAGCGCCAGTGAGAGTGGTTCTCAAAGCTAAGGATAATAGTGCAGAAATCGCTCTGCCTGTGGAGATTCCCCGACGGGAGCTAACCAGAGCCGAATTGCTCGGGCTGATTGGCATGATTCGCAGCGATCCTAAAGTTT
>CALMDI010000426.1 GCA_937864975.1 uncultured Chloroflexota bacterium
AATCCCTGCTCAGCGAAGTTCTCGACATGCCCGACGTCCACGATCTTTTCCGCTGGCTGGGGTCTCTGTCCTTTATGGAGGTTCAGCGCGAGGGCTTGGCGGCGCACGATCTCGCGCGCGACGCCCTGATGGCGGACTTGCGCTGGCGCAGCCCGGACCGCTACGCGGAGCTTCACGAGCGCGTCCGCCGCTACTACAACAATGCGATGCAGCGCAATCCCCGGCAGTCCACGCAGCTTCTGATCGACTACATCTTTTTGCACCGCGACAACACGGCGGTTCGTTCGTTCTTCGACTGGCAATCCAGCAGCCTGACCACAGATTCCGTCGCGCCGTTGGATATCCCTGAACTTAGGGCGATGGTCGCCCGCCACGAGGGGGAAGAATCGGCGGCACTGGCGGCGTACTGGATCGAGCAGTTACCCGATCACATTCATGTGTATCGAAACCGCAAACGGGAACTGTTAGGCTTTCTTTTCCTGATGCCCTTGCAGAGCTTGAGCAAAGACCAATTGAAGCTCGATCCCGCTGCCCGCGCCGCCGTCGATTACCTCAATGCGTCCGCGCCGCTGCGGGAGGGCGAGGTCGCGACCCTGTTCCGTTTCTGGATGGAGAAAGCCACCTACCAGAGCGTTTCGCCCGTGACCAGCCTGATCTTCGTGAATATGGTGCGCCACTACCTGTTTACGCCGGGACTGGCGATGACGCTGCTCCCGTGCAGCGACCCCAACTTCTGGATGCCAATGTTCAGCTACGCCGATCTTACCCGCGTACCGGCGGCGGATTTTACGGTGGGAGACCGTACTTACGGAGTCTACAGTCACGACTGGCGCGTGCGTCCCCCTGCCGCCTGGCTCGATCTGCTCGCAAGCCGCGAGGTGGCAGCCGCTCCTGCACTGCCCGATCCCAGGATCGAGGACATGCTGGTGGTCATGAGTCGCGATGCCTTCGAGTCGGCGGTTCGCGACGGGCTGCGTAGTATCACGCGGCGTCATGAGCTTCGGGGGAATCCGATCCTGCGCTCCCGTCTCATCATCTCAAGAGCGCCCTCTGCCGCGGACGAAGACGCGCGGCTGTCGCTTCTTCAGAAGCTCTTACAGGAAGCGGTCGAGGCGCTCGGAAGATCGCCGCGCGATCAGAAAGCCTATCGCGCGCTGTATCACACGTTCATTCAGCCCGCGCCGACGCAGGAACAAGCCGCGGAGCTTCTGGACGTTCCCTTCAGTACCTATCGGCGGCATCTCAAAGCCGGAATCGATGCCGTCACCGATCAGTTATGGAGCATGGAGTTGAGCAGCTAGGACACGGTCATCGTAGGCGCGGCGGCGCAGGGCTACCGCGGGCGTGTTGAATTTGAAAAGACTCTTACGGGGAGAAAAATTGTGACGAAAGACGTGGTCATGCCTGTGCTTGGCATGTCTCAGGAAACCGGCACGCTCCTTGAATGGCGAAAACGCCCTGGCGATACCGTCACGAAGGGCGAGCCGCTGATGGAGATCGAAACTGATAAGACGACGGTCGAGATCGAAGCGCCTGCCAGCGGGATTCTGGCGAATGTCACCGCCCAGCCCGGCGACGTCATTCCCGTGGGACAGACCATCGCACGGATTCTCGCTCCCGGCGAAGTTTCGTCAGGCGAGGATACAGCGCCCGTTGCCGTCGATGCAACACCTATCGCGCGGCGCGTCGCCGCCGAACACGCGCTTGATCTCGCGGTGGTCAAGCCGCGGGGCGGGCGTGTTCAAAAAGACGACGTTCTGGCGTATCTGGCGGCGCAAGGTTCCGTGATGGGCAGGGCGCTTGCATCCCCGAAGGCTCGGCGCTTAGCCGACGAACGCGGGCTTACGCTCAACACCTTACGCGGCAGCGGACCCGACGGCGCAGTGCTGGCAGCCGACGTGCTGGCGGCGTCCGTGCCCGAACTGCTTCCCGGTGCTAATGGCGAGCCACCAAGCGATAAGGGAGCGGCGTCAGATACGATGGCGGTCAGCCGCGTCTGGCGCGTGATGGCGGAGCGCGTGACACAGGCATGGACGACGATCCCGCATTTCTACCTGCTGCGCGAGGTGAACGCTACTCATCTGATCGACTGGCTGGAGGAGGTGCGTGGACGCTTCAGTCAGAAGATTACTTACACCGACCTGCTGGTGAAAGTGACCGCTGCGGCGCTGCGGCGGCATCCTCGCCTCAATGCGTCGTGGCTCAACGGAACCATCGTTTCGAATCCGCATATCCATATCGGGCTGGCGGTTGCCGTCGAGGACGGGCTGGTGGTGCCAGTGATTCATCATGCCGACACGCGGGGGCTAGGGCAACTGGCGACGCGGCGAGCGGAACTCGTCGCCAGCGCTCAGGCGGGCAAGCTCGCGCCGGACGACCTCAGCGGCGGGACGTTTACGATTAGCAACCTCGGCATGTTCGGCGTCGATGCCTTCAACGCCATCGTCAATCCTCCGCAGGCGGCGATTCTGGCGGTCAGCCGGATTGCCGACCGGGTGGTGGCGCTCAACGGTCAGCCTGCCGTCCAGCCGATGATGACGCTGAGCCTGTCGTGCGATCATCGTGTGGTCGATGGCGCGCGCGCGGCGCGGTTTCTGCAAACGCTCGCTGAGTTGATGGAACACCCGATCCGGCTGCTGGACTGAAGTGGTGAGGCTGTCGGGGTCGATCTCGGTTCCGTTCAGAAACTCGTTCACGAAGCGCGCGAGTACCGAATTAACAAATCGCGATTCAAATTACCGTCCGTTTGAGTCAAGTCAATACGGCTGGCAATCCGAGGAATTCCCCGTAGTGCTGTGCGGCGGCGGCAAACGCATCGCGTTCGGTGGCATCCAGCGGACGGAATGGGGCGATTTCGATGACTGCCGTTCCTTTGCTGAACGTGCGTCTCCAATAGCCTACCGCCTGGCTGTCGCTCACAGCCGCGCCCCCGTAGAGCTGGGTTTTCGCCTGCTCGCCATACGCCGGGTCAAGGATGGCGCTGTGATCTTTATAGGCAATCGTATATTCATCATAAGGCGGCAGCAAAAGCGCGGGCGGGATTAGGCGGTTTGTCACCGGCATTGACGAGGAAAACCAGTAGATCTTGCCGTCGATCGTCTCCTGTGTCAGATGCGCCCTCGACATTTCCAGCCCGGATTTTGCGTCCGCGGTCGTCAGCCCCGACCACCATACAAAATCCTGAATCATGGCAGGTCCATGACTCGTAAAATAGCGTTTAGTAAGCTCGGCTAAGGCTTCATCACGACTCAACGTTCTGGTTTCAGGAACGCGCTCGTCCAGCAGGGCATACGTAAACTGCTTGCCGCGCCGCGCCCCGCTGCACACAATCCCATCCAGTTCCGCGCGATGGACGATATAACCCAGCCGCATTCCGCTGGCGTCGATGCCAATTTGCGCCAGCACGGATCCAAGCTCGACCCGTGTAAGCTGCTTGCCGCCTCGCAATGCGTTTGCGACGGCATCGTGACTGTGAAGGAACAGCGCGTCGTCGAGTTCAAGCTGGCGATAATAATAGGCATTCAGGGCATTAACGCGCGGCGCGGTAAGCGCGAGCAGCCAGCGAATATCCGTCGGCGCGACAAAGTGCCACGTGGGACGCATGACGTGAGTGCGGAGGATTGACCCCTCCGTGAAGGCTTGTTCGATATCGGCATCCGTGACCCCTTGCAAGCGGAGTCCCAGCGCCCATTTTGCGCCGGCATAGTCCTGAGACTGGACAGCGCCCAACCAGCCGACGACCTCTTCCGGCGTTTTGAACGTCGTTTCGCTGAGGCGTTGGTTATACAGGCGTTGGTAGGCAATATTCAAGGGATTATCTCGTTTCGGTGCGCTCGACGGTTTGCGACGATATCTCCGATGCGACCCCGGAGAGTATCGCAAAGGCAGGATGCGCGCGAGCCGAGTCGTCTGGGAGTGATTTTACAACCCTTTGTCGCTTCGGTAAGTAGCTCATACAAACGTGAAATTGAGTTCTCTGGTCATTGGATGACAGGCAAAATCCATTTCGCGTTACAATAGCTCCCATCCTTTTGAAGACAAATCGGGTTGTCGGCTGTATTCGGTCATGTTATCTGGGTTCCCTTTATGCCCGACGCATCCGTTTCTGAAATTATCGTCCTGTGATCGACAGCGCGACCACTCTAAAAAAGCCATTCCGTATCGCCTCGTCTGCCGCAGCGCTTTTGGGGCAAGAGCGTTTCGCTGCCTCCATGCTTGTCGCTGCTACCTGTCTCCTGACGTTCGGGGTCTTTGTTCCATTTCTGGGGATCTATTACGACGATTTTGTGTCCTTTTATATTTTGGAACGCTTTGGTGTTGACAGGTTACTCGATCTGGTCTGGGGACAAGCCCGCCCCGTTTTTGCATTTCTCTTTTGGCTGCCCCAGAACAATGTCTTGATCGCGCACACGCTGATGCTGGGGTTCCACATCGCGAACGGGCTGCTCCTCCTCTCCATCCTTCGGCGCGCGGTTCCAAAACTGCCCCTGCTCGGAACGCTCGTCGCTGTGCTGTATGCGGTTTACCCGCTGTACTGGCTCCGCCCGACCGTGATCGCGCTCGCCATCGACGGCGCGGCGTCCCTGTTCTTGCTGTCCGTAGCCCTGGGGCTGCACGCCCTCCGTTTTCAGGGGACGAGGCGGGGGCTGCTCGCGCTTGCCTCGTTAATCCTGATGCCTATCTATTTCTTCTCTTACGAGCTTATGTTTCCGCTCGAACTCTTTCGCCCCCTGCTTTTCTGGCTCGTCATCGGCTCGAACGGACAGACCGACCGGCTCCGATGGCGGCGTGTCGTCATCGGGTATCTGCCGTGGTTTTTGATGACCGCCGCGCTTGGCATCTACCGGCTTCTGATTTTTGAAGCGACCGGATTTTACGCCAACATCGACTACAACAGCCCCGAAATACCCACGTCGCTCGATGCGGCATTCAACGAATTCGCGCGCTTCATACCGCTTTTCCAACAGGAACTCGTCGGAACGTGGCTCTATCATGTGCCGAACGCCCTGAGCGGGGGCGTACTGCCGCTGCTCGCGGGCGTCGCGATCGCCGCTGCCCTCGTCGCCTACGCGATCCGTTTCCGAAGTGTCGCCGTGGGATCATCGGGAAACCTTCGCCGCGTCTTACTGCTTCTTTTCCTGAGCGGTATCGCCGTCATGGTTGCCGGTCAGTTGACGACCTGGGTGAGCGAAGCCAGTCGGCTGCCGACAGTGGAAGGCATCCGCAGTCGCTGGCACCTTGCCTCGTCCATCGGCGTGTGTATCGCCTGGGCAGCCGCGGCGCTCTTTTTGGCGAGCTTCATCTCTCGGAAGCATCTACCCGCTGTTGCCTCACTCTTGCTCGCTCCCATGATCGTCGTCGGAAGCGCGCTGCATATTCGGAACAGCCAGGATTTTGTGACCGAATGGCGACAGGAGCTTGATGTCTGGTGGCAGCTTGCGTGGCGCGTGCAGGATTTGAAGGAAGGCACGCTGGTTATCCTGCCGAGCCAGACGTGGACAGCTCGTAACAGCGCGACATTTCTCTACGAACCTCTCATTCAGGGCGACCTTTTCTTCGATAATCCGACCATCGTTGGAGGTCGCCTGACCCGCGAGTTACTTCGCAATCGCAGCTACGTGATTGACAATGGGAATTGGCAAATGCGCTGGGAGTGGGAGTTTGAGAATGCCATCCTGCTGTATGTCAACGCGGCAGGGTGCGTGGACATTATCGATCCCACGGAGCCTCTGCCTGAAGGGGTGTCCCTGTCTCCAGCAGAGCAGGAATTACTGGCGGTTCTCCCCGATCCCGACACGCGAATCGAACTGGCGAGTGACGATTCATTCCCGTCGAGACGGCTATTTCAACCCGAACCCCCGCGTAGTGCGTGTTATGCCTATCAGCAAGCGGCGCGTCAGGAATTTGATCGCACTTCGGAATAATTCTTAAAATGCGTGTCTCATCGACTTTGCGATCTGAACCCAGGAGGGTCGGATTTTGCCATCCTCACGAAGCGTCGAGGACGGTGTCCTCGGCGGTGTTCACCAGCGCATAAAACAGTTCGTCCCCACCCGCGACGAAAGATACGCTCCATACGTCGTCTTCCTGACGCTCCGCGTAGGTTATCCAGTCATCGTGATCTTCTAACGCCACGTCGATTCCAGGCGCTGAGTACGCTAAGCTAATCGCTTCGTCACGGGCGTTCTGGAGCGCGGTTTCCTCGTCCAGCGCGTTGCCGTCGGCGATGTCCGAAATCGAGAAGGAGTCTTCGTCAAGAGTCGCCGTCACCACAATCGATTCCAAGCCGCGGCTGAACCACACTTCCCAGACTCGATCATAGCGGTTGAAATCCGTCCACATCGACCACAACAGCGGGTCAAGCAGGCGCGCCTGCACTTCCGGGTCGTCGAGAACGAGCACTTCGATCCGTTCTTTTCCAGCGTCGTATTCTTCCGGCGGTAATGGAATAGGAATAAACGAGTCCACAATCTCATCCGTCTCAATTAGCACGCTGGCATAACCGAGCCACTCTTCCTCTGCTTGGTCATAGAACTCGACGTACCACGTGCCGTCCTCTTCCGATGACCAGGCATAGCCAATCCACCCCTCATACGTCGCCAGCCATGCCTCGAACTCCTCAGTTGACGCCACCAGGTCGATGACCCGCTCCGAGCCTTCCTCCTGCGCCAGAGCAGGCACGACAGCCAGCGCGAGCAAAACGCATCCTGCGAACATCAGGCGGAACGATTTCAGGGCGCTCATCGCTGTCCTCCTGGGTTAGCGCGGGACAACCAGTCCCAGCGGTGTGACGGTATGGGTGGGGAAAACCTGATCGAGCGCCGGGTTCATGAGCCGGTGCCGCACGACCTCTGCCAGAACGTCCCGGTAATCGGTGGTGATCGCCAGATCGCCGTCGTTGAGCGCGTCGGGCGCGAGGGTCGGCCATTGGCTCACCACCTGTCCGCCGTGCGTGCCGCCGCCCATCACGAACATGAAATTCCCATGTCCATGATCCGTGCCGCTGCTGCCATTCTCTTCGACGCGGCGACCGAACTCGCTCATGGTCACCACGCTGACACCGCTCATTCGGTCGCCGAGATCGGCGTAGAAAGCGGCAAGACCGCGTCCGAGCGTATCGAGCAGCGCGTTAAAATAGCCGTCCAGTGTGCCCTGATTCTCGTGCGTATCCCACCCGCCCAGATCGATGCAGGCAACCTCCAAGCCGACGTCCGCTTTGATGAGCTGCGCGATTTGCTGCAAGCCCATGCCAAATCCCTCGTCGTCTGCGGGATAAACCGCGCCGTTCGATGGGGCATAGCCCTCCGCATTCAGGGATTGCAGCAGATCGACCGTCTCAAAAACCAGACTCGCCTGATTCCCCAGCGCATCCCTGGGCGCATCGGTCGAGTACAACTGCGCCAGAACCGCCTGCGCGCGTCGTAACTCGTCTT
>CALMDI010000427.1 GCA_937864975.1 uncultured Chloroflexota bacterium
CCTGTCGCTGGCGCTGCTGGTCGGTGGAACGGCAGGTTGAGGTTTAGAAAGCCGGGAATAATGGATGTCTACACCTTACCGCGGGATGCGCTTGGCGACCTCATGGAAAACTGGGGTCAGCCGCGCTTTCGCGCCAGGCAAATCTGGTCCTGGCTCTACGACCGGCGCGTCGATTCGTTTGACGACATGACGAATCTGCCCCAGGCGCTGCGCGACCGTCTGAAAGCGGAAGCAACGCTTGGCACGCTTGATCTCGTCACGGAGCAGACCAGCCGCGACGGTACGATCAAGCGGCTATACCGACTGCCGGACGGGCAGTTGATCGAGTCGGTCCTGATGGAGTATGACGACGAACGCCGCACCGCCTGTATCTCGTCGCAGGCGGGCTGCGCGATGGGCTGCGTGTTCTGCGCGACCGGGCAAATGGGCTTCGCGCGCCACCTCACGTCCGACGAAATTTTCGAGCAGGCGATGCACTTCGCCCGCGAGCTGGAACGGCGCGGCGAGCGCCTGAGCAACGTCGTACTGATGGGCATGGGCGAGCCGTTTCACAATTACGAAGCCTCACTGGCGGCAACCCGCCGCCTGATGAGCGATCTTGCCATTGGCGCGCGGCACATCACCATCAGCACCGTCGGCTTGGTGCCGATGATTCGCCGCTTTGCCGAGGAAGGCTTGCAGGTCAAGCTGGCGGTCAGCCTGCACGCCGCGACCGACGAAGAACGCGACGCGCTGCTGCCCGTCAACCGGCGCTATCCCCTCAGCGAGTTGATCGAGGCGTGTCACGAGTACGTCGAAAAGACCGGGCGGCGCATGACCTTCGAGTGGGCGTTGATCGCCGGGGAGAACGACACGTCGGAACAGGCGCACCGGCTTGGACAGCTTCTTCACGGCTTGCGCTGCCACGTCAACCTGATCCCGCTCAATCCGACGCCGGGGTACGAAGGCGCGCCGTCGAATCAGGACGCGGTGCAGCAGTTCGTCGACATTCTCGCGGAATATAACGTTCCCGCGACGGTGCGCGTCCGGCGCGGAATCGACATCGCGGCGGGCTGCGGGCAGCTTAAGTCGGATGTCGTGAAGCGCCAGCGCAGGTCGGAAGGCAGCCCAACCCCCTGAATTCGTCTCGTCGCAAACGACCGGAGCCAACGATGGATTACGTCAATCTCGGTAAAACAGGGCTAAAAGTCTCGCGGCTGTGCCTGGGCATGATGAGCTACGGTACGTCCGCGTGGCGTGAGTGGGTGCTTGACGAAGCCGAAAGCCGCCCGTTCGTGCAGCGCTCGCTCGAAGCAGGGATCAACTTCTTCGATACGGCGGATATGTACTCGCTCGGCGTGAGCGAGGAAGTGACCGGGCGCGCCATCCGCGATTTTGCGCGGCGCGATGAAGTCGTCATCGCCACCAAAGTCTTCAACCCGATGGGTCCCAAGCCGAATCAGCGCGGGCTTTCACGCAAGCACATCATGGAGGCAATTGACGCCTCGCTGCGCCGTCTCGGCACGGATTACATCGACCTGTACCAGATCCATCGCTACGACGACGAAACGCCCATCGAAGAAACGCTCGAAGCCTTAAACGACCTTGTCCGTGCGGGCAAGGCGCGTTACATCGGCGCGAGCAGTATGCACGCCTACCAGTTCGCCAGAGCGCTCTATCTCGCCGACCTTCACGGCTGGACGCGCTTTGTGGCGATGCAGAATCATTACAACCTCGTCTATCGCGAGGAAGAGCGCGAGATGATTCCGCTCTGCGTCGAGGAGGGCGTTGGCATCATTCCGTGGAGTCCGCTCGCGCGCGGCTTCCTCGCCGGGAACCGAACGCGCGCCAAAGACGAGACGACGCGCGCCCGCTCGGATAGCTACGCCCACGATCTGTATTATCAGGACAACGATTTCGAGACGGTCGAGCGCGTGAAAACGCTGGCGGGACGGCTAGGCAGGAAACCCGCGCAGATCGCGCTGGCGTGGATGCTGCACAAGCCCTTCGTCACCGCGCCGATCATCGGCGCGACGAAAATGTACCAGCTTGACGAGGCGATTGCCGCGCTCGAAATTCGGCTGGACGACGAGGCCATTCGCTTTCTTGAAGAACCCTATCAGCCGCACCCGGTGCTTGGGCATTAATCGTTGTACTTGCGAATTGTCGGCTTGTTCTTCAGGATCGCTTCGATGCGCGTGTTCAGTTCCGGCGTGATTTCCACGTCGAGCGCCTTGACGTTTTCGTCCACCTGCTCCGGGCGGGACGCGCCGGTAATCGCGGAGTTGACCACCGGATTTTTAAGCGTCCACGCGATGGCAAGCTGCGCGGGTGTATAACCGATCTCGCGTGCGAGCGCCGTGATCTGGCGCGCCTTTTCCAGCTTGTCCGGCGTCGCGTAGTTCCTGAACCAGTCAATCCTGTCGCCGCGGCTGCACTTCGGCACCCCGTCGTTGTACTTGCCCGTCAGAATCCCCTGCGCCAGCGGGCTCCACACGACCAGCCCCATGCCATACGCGGCGATGGCTTCTTCCAGCGGACCTTCGACAAAGTCCCGGTCGAGCATGTTGTATTCTGGCTGCTCGACAATTGGACGGTTGGCATTGATGGCGCGGGCGACGCTGACGCCTTCCGTGATGTTGGTCGCGTTCCACATGCTCGTGCCCCAGTACAGGATTTTCCCCTGGCGGATCAGGTCTTCAATCGCGCGAACGGTTTCCTCGACCGGCACCGCGTCGTCGTAGCGATGGCAGAAGAAAATATCGATGTACTCCTGATTGAAGCGCTTGAGCGATTTATGCACCGATTCGATTACGTGCTTGCGCGACAGCCCGCGGTCGTTCACGTTATCGCTCATCGACCAGTAGGCTTTCGTGCTGATAACCAGATCGCTGCGTTGATAATCCTTGATCGCCCTGCCGACCACTTCCTCGGCGCGTCCGTGTGCATAGATATCCGCCACGTCGATAAAGTTGACGCCGTGGTCGATAGCTCGGTGAATACAGTCAATCGCCGTTTGCTGCTCAACCAGGCTGCTCCCGTAGGTGAGCCACGCGCCCAGCGAAATCGCGCTGACCTTTAAGCCAGACGTCCCGATCTTCCGGTATTCCATCACATCCCCCTGTAGTTGGTTGCACACAAATGGCTTATGAGTATATCGCCATCGGCGAAGGTGTGAAAAGTTGTAAGGGTTTGCCCGTCCCATTGCTCCAACCCCTCCGTTGGATTAACATCGACAGCCACAGCACGAACCTGAAAATGATTGCAACACCCGTAACAATCAGGAGTTCTTAGGAAAACAGGGTTCTCTAAGAGTCTTTTCCCATGTCCTCTTGTGGGAGAGGGAGCAGGGGGTGAGGGGTAGAGCCGGGTTTCGAGCAATGAGCTTGTGGCTATGAGGAGGCACCGTTGACCCACGATGTACGCATCGCGCCTTCGATTCTCGCCGCCGATTTCACGCGCCTCGGCGATCAGGTCGTCGAAGCCGAACAGGCAGGCGCGGATCGGATTCATATTGACGTGATGGACGGACGCTTCGTGCCGAACATCACCATGGGTCCGATGATTGTGCAGGCAGTGCGACAGGTCACGGCGCTGCCGCTCGACGTGCACCTGATGATTGTCGAGCCGGATCACCTTCTGGAGGCGTTCGCGGAGTCCGGCGCGACCTATATCAGCGTTCACGTCGAAGCCACACCAAACCTGCACCGCACGCTCGATTACATTCGCAGTCTCGGCTGCCGTCCGGGGGTTGCAATTAACCCGGCGACACCCGCGTTTATGCTGAGCGAAGTCCTGCACATGATCGACGTGATTCTGGTCATGACGGTCAATCCGGGTTTCGGCGGGCAGGAATTTCTGCCGGAAACGCTGCCGAAAATCCGCCAGCTTCGAATGATGTGTGAAGCCGCCGGACGCCAGATCGACCTTGTCGCGGATGGGGGCATTAACGAAGAGACAATTATGGAAGCGGGGACGGCAGGCGCGAATGTGATGGTCGTGGGCAGCGCTTGTTTTAACCCCCAGTGGAGCGTATCCAACGCGCTCGACCGCCTGCGCCGCCGCCTGCAAAACGAAAAGCCGGATTAACCCGGCTTCTCATCGCTGAACTGGAACGAAAAACCTTACGCTTTTGCCAGAGTCTTGATGCACTTGGCGCACAGGTTTTTGCGTACGTACTCACCCTTTTCAAAGACGCGAACGCGCTGGATATTCGGGTTGAACTTCCGCCGCGTCGCCTTCATCGAGAAGCTGCGCGCATTGCCGAACATCGGCGTCTTGCCGCAATTGTCGCACTTCGCCATGAGCTTGCCTTCATTGCCTGAGCTATCGAATTGAACCTTGCGATGCTACCATAGGCGTCAGGTGTTTTCAAGGGTGCGTCGCGGACAGCGCCCCTCGTGCATCAGCTTTAGACGGACGCCGCCTTA
Organism: uncultured Chloroflexota bacterium; assembly: GCA_937864975.1. Lineage (GTDB taxonomy): Bacteria > Chloroflexota > Anaerolineae > Aggregatilineales > Phototrophicaceae > ZC4RG36. The sequence continues at coordinate 4,410 of CALMDI010000427.1, forward strand.
ATCCCTCCCGATCCCTAAAGGGAGGCTTCGCACTTTATAGAGAGGGGTTAAAAAGATTCCTCTCGCAACGGCTCCCTTTCTCCGTTTACGGGCGCTCAGGGGGTCTGCCTTCGGCAGACTGCGGAGCGGTTGTGCCCTCGTTCGCGCCGCTTCAGCGGCGCGAACGGGGCAAACCGAAGTTCCCGCCGAAGGCGGGAACCCCGCGCGGGGCCGGGGGGATAGGGGTTTGCTTGAGCGATCATCCATCGGAGAGCCATGAATGGAAGCGACAGACGACCTCTCGATTGCGCCCCAGAGCCAGAATTACCACTGTGACGGACACCTGCTCAAGAAGCTCATCCACGCCGCGCTCGTCTGGCTAGATCAAAATCACCAGCACGTCAACCGCCTCAACATTTTTCCCGTTCCCGACGGTGATACCGGTACGAATATGCTGTTGACGATGCGCGAAGCCTACGCGCGCATCGCGGATTCTGATGAATCACACGCGGGAAACGTCGCCGCCGCGGTGGCGTTCGGCGCGCTCAACGGCGCGCGCGGCAACTCCGGCACGATCCTTTCGCAGTTATGGCAGGGCGCTGCCGACGTCCTCAAAGATCACGAGGTTCTTGACGCGGCTCTGCTGGCGGAAGCCTGTCGCCGCGCGGTCGAGATGGCGTACAGAGCGGTCAGCGCGCCGGTCGAAGGCACCATTCTCACAGTGTCCCGCGAGGCGGCGGAGGCGGTCACGCGCCGCGTGGAGCGGGGCGAGCGCGATCTGGTCGCGCTGCTGAAGGTCATGCTGTTCG
>CALMDI010000428.1 GCA_937864975.1 uncultured Chloroflexota bacterium
GGCTGTCCATTTATCGAGATTGCGTCCAAGCCAACCTGTAAGCCGCCTTCTGTACCCTTGTGGGGTGGTGACCATCTCTCTGCTCCGTGAGTTGCCTCGCGGAGTCAAGCAGCCTACCCGGCGCTTTCTGTGGTGCGGGTCGCACCCGTGCGCCTGCTTGGCTTTGCTCCCGGTGGGGTTTGCCGAGCCGCCGCCCTTGCGGACGACGCTGGTGGTCTCTTACACCACCGTTTCACCCTGACCCCGCCTGCGCGGGGCGGTCTGTTCTCTGTGGCACTATGCCGTCGGCTCGCACCGCCTGGCTGTTAGCCAGCATCGTACCCTGTGGAGGGCGGACTTTCCTCGGTCGCGACGTGCGCGAACGCGATCACCCGGTCAACTTGGACGCGCTTAATAGTATATCAGACGGTCGCTTATAAATACAGGTTCGATGTCCGCTTTGCGGCTCAAAGGATGTTGTCCCCGGTTGCGCGTCGCTCCCGCGCCCCGTAAGATTATCGCCATCCACAGGGAACCTGGGCATGATCCTCCGCCGTCGTCTATTCGTTGTCACTGTCCTGCTGCTTGCCATCGCCGCCAGCCGGCTGTTTCGGCTCGACGTGACGGCGACCGAACTCCGCGTGGACGAATTCTGGTCGATCTGGCAGACATTCGGGACGCCCGCCGACATTCTCCGCTGGACGCCCTACGACTGGACGCCGCTCTATTACCTGACGCTCGGTTTCTGGCACAGCGTCGCCGGGCTGCATCCTATCGTGCTGCGCCTGCTGTCCGTCTTCGTGTTTCTGATCGGCGCGGCGGCGCTTTACCGCGCCGTGCTGCACTGGCGCGACGACCGCGCCGCGATGCTGGTCACGCTCGCTTATGCCGCGCTGGGCTACACGCTCTTCCTCAGCACCGAGCTTCGCGGCTATGCCTTTCTGCTCGGTTTGTATCCGCTGGCGCTCTGGCTGGCGCTTCGTTATTTCGAGAAGCCGCGCGTCGGAAGGGCAGTGGCGCTCGCCCTCGCGCTGGCGGCGATGGTTTACGTCTCGCTGACGAGTGTGACGGCGCTGCTGATGCTGGGGGTCTTCCTTCTGCTCGTCTACAGGCGGCGCGCTCTGCGTGGCTGGCTGCCCGCGCTGATCGCCCTCGGTCTGGTGCTGCCCGAAGCCCTGCGCAAGCTTGATCTGGCGGTCGGGCGTGTTGATGCGCTCGAATCGCAGACGCTGCCTCCGCTGGTCGAAGCGCTGGCGGCGCTGTATCGGGATTACGCGGGTATTGGCTTCGTGGTGTGGGTCGCGCTGTTCGCGCTGGCGTCGGCGGCGATGCTGCTCGGTCGGCGGGAACGGCTGACCTTCGGCTTGCTGTTGTGGGTACTGACGCCTGTTGCGCTGTATGCTCTTAACCCGGTTATTGGCTTATTCGGCGCGCGTTATGCGTGGTGGGTCACACTGGGTCTCGCGCTCTGGGTCGGCTTGGGCTTGGCATATTTACCGCGCGTCGGGCAGTTCGTCACGGGCGGGATACTTGCCGCGCTCATGCTGCTGCCGCTTCCGCTGGACGATTATCAAATCGCGGGCGCGCCGCTCGGACAGACCTTTCGCTGGCTGACGCAGAACGCGCGCTGGGGCGACGTGATAGTGCTTGACCCCGACTGCGATTGTGTCGAGCCGGACGCGCTCGACTATCTGACGCGCGCCTATTTCCCGCGCGGATTTCCCTACGTGACCGACCCAACCGGTTACCGCCGCGTCTGGTATATCTCCGATACCGAGGAGCGCGACCCCGACACCCTTGCCGCCGTGGCGCGGAGCCGCCGCGAGTCGATCTTTTTTGGTCCGTCGTATGCGCTGTTCCGGCTCTACGAAGCGCCACCGGATGTGCAGGGCATTCCGTTCGAGAATGGGATGCGCTTTCACGGCGTCGAGACGCCTGATCTGCCAGGTCCTCTGGTGCTGCACGAAGGCGAGACGTTTCGGGTGCGTCTCTGGTGGTCGGTGGACGCGCCGCCTGACCGGGATTACAGCGTCGGCTTGCATGTGTATCGGGAGGGCGTGCTGATAGCGCAGGATGACAGCGCGCCGCGTGTGGTGGATTTGCCCCCAGAGACAAGCCAATGGCAGACCGGACACTACTACGTTGAAGACCGGTCGATCACGCTGCCCTATCCCACCAGCCGCGGCGATTATGCGCTGGCACTGGTCGTCTATTTCTGGCAGGATGGGGAGCGTGTCAGCGCGCCGGACGCGACAACAGACAATGTTTTGCCGCTGGCGACGCTCCAGGTCAAGGCGTGGTAGTTACCTTTCAAGAGCGGCTGAGCGTTGGCTGAGCGCCTGTTGTCAACCGTTCGGCGTACCTGTACAATGAAATCAGTGACCGGGGGATAGATAGCTATCCCCTTTTGTTTGCAGGGTGACCCGATTGACTGCGATTGCCAAAAACCTACCGACGCCTCTGGATCGCTGGACGCGCCGCCTCGCGCAAACGTGGCGCACGTTCTTCGCCCAGGGCGATCTGACCGCGCTGCTGATCGCGGTCGTGCTTCTGGTTATGCCCGCCCTGTCGCTGCAAGCGGCAGGCTGGCCCCTCGCCATGCGAACGCTGCTGCCGATTCTGGTTCTGAGCGTGCTTTTCGGTTTCCTGCTCGCGCGAAGCTACTACAACGAGCTGCTCGCGCTCATGATGAGCGGCATCTACGGCGTGTGCTTCGTCCTGCTCGTCGCCGCGATTAACGAGCCGGGCGGCATCCGGTCGGGCGCGCTCAGTGTGTTCACGCGCCTGTTCCGCTGGATTGCCGATGCCACCAGTGGGGGGATCAACCAGGACGATCTTGTGTTCACGCTGCTGGTGTCCGGTCTGTTCTGGTTTCTCGGCTA
>CALMDI010000429.1 GCA_937864975.1 uncultured Chloroflexota bacterium
GCTCGCGGCGGGAGCCGCCGGCGCCCAGGACGCTACCCCGGAGGCAACTCCAGAAACGCTCGGCTCCATCGACCCCCAAACCATGTCTCTGCCGCCGAGCATGAAGCTGACCGGCTTGAGCATGATCTGGCAGAACTTAAATCGCTGTTCGGCGGGCGCGCTGACGATTTTGCTGTCGTATTACGACGAGTTCGACGGCGATTACGCCGTGACGATTCGCGGCTTGAACCCGCACAGCGAAGACGTGAGCGTGCGGCTGGACGAGATGATTACGTTCGTGCAGGGGTACGGCTTGCGCGCGGTCGAGCGCACGGGCGGGACGATTGATCTGCTCAAGGTGCTGGTCGCCAACGGCTTCCCGGTGCTGGTCGAAAACAGCTACTACGACGGCGACAACCTCAACCGCGACTGGATGGGGCATAACCGCGTTGTCATGGGCTATGACGACGCGCAGGGCATCCTCTACACGTATGACTCGCTGCTCGGCGCGGGCAGCGACGGCACCGGGCGACCACTGCCTTACGAGGAATTTGATACCCGCTGGCGCGCCTTCAATCGGGATTATCTGATTGTCTATCAGCCGGGCGACGAGCCGCTGCTGGAAGCGTTGATGGGCGACCAGTGGGATCCCCGGTTGAACGCGGAATGGACGCTGCAGCAGGCGCAAGCCGAACTGGACGGGGAGAACCCCGACTCGTTCGCCGCGTTCAACAAAGGCTCGGCGCTGGTCGCGCTCGGACGCTACGAGGAAGCGGTCGAAGCGTATGAGCGCGCCCTGTCGGTCGGGCTGCCGTGGCGAATGCTGTGGTATCAGTTCGGTCCGTTTGAAGCCTATCTTCAGACCGGGCGCTATCAGGAAGCCATCGACATGGGACGTGGCGTGCTGGACGGCACGCCGGGCGTCGAGGAGATTTACTATTACCTCGCGCGGGCGTTCTGGGCGCAGGGCGACGTGGAGCGCGCGGAAGCGAATTTTGAAGTGGCGGCGATGCGGAACAACCGGTTCACGGCGGCGATCAACGCGCTGACGGCGCTGCGCGCCGGGGCAATGCCGACGCCCGCGGCGAGCGGGTGAACCACGTACCCCACGCATCGGGTTCCCGCTTTCGGCGGGAACGTCGGGCGAGATTTGCACGCCCCTTTGCAGCCCTCCCCGTCCTGAAGGACGCCTCGCGGATTTCAGGGAGAGGAGTAAATACGCTGTTTCTCTATGGCGACGTGCCATACTTCGACGTGATTTGATCGATCCTGAACGCGGGAGACGTGACTCCCTTCGGGAATCAATGGGGGTTAGCGTGTGAGAAAAGCGCCCTGGGGTCTCCTGACGTTGGGTCTGCTGCTTTTGCTGGCTTCCGCGCCCGTGGCGGCGCAGGAGTCGGATTTGATTCCTGCCGACGTGACGGTTGTGACGGAAGCAGACGACTTCGGACAGATGATCCGCGTGGCGCGCGGGAAGCTGGTGAACGCGGGCGACGAAGCATTTACCGACGTGAGTCTGCGCGCCGAGGTCTATAATGCCGAGGGCGAGCTGGTGGGCGAAGGGCTTGGGTTTCTGGTGAACGCCTGCCGCGCCGGGCTGCTGCCCGATTTCGCGCTGCAACCAAACGAGGCGCAGCCCTTCGAGGTGCGGCTGGAGATGTTTAACCCGGACGCCGTGGCGACACGCTACGTGCTGGTACCGCAGGCGGCGACGACGCCCGCCAGCCCGCCGCAAGCCGAGCCGGTTCCGGGCATCACCCGCATTTCCGACGAGGAAGTGGTCGAAGTCGAGTGGCTCGATTCGCGGGCGCTGCGCTATGCCACGGGCTGCACGCGCGACCTGTTCCTGGAACTGGCGTGGACGCACTACAGCCTGCGTACCAACACCGCGCTGCCCGTGATTCACCCCCGCGCGGGCGACGTGAACGACGTCCTGCTGCAAGCACTGAACCTGACCGACCCCGTGCTGCTGGAAAACTCGGCGCTGACGTTCGCGCCGACCAGCAACCGGCTTGTGTATCAGAGCGAGGCGAACCGCTTCATCACGGCGGAAGCGGATGGCAGCTTCGTGCGAAATCTGTATAACACGCTGTACAACCGCACGCTTCAGGGCATTTACTGGCTGCCGGAAGACCGCTTCCTTGCCTATTACTACGGCGCGTATGGCGATCCGGTCGTCTATTTTACGGCGACGGCGCAGGGTCAGCCCATCAGCGTGAACCCGGAAATGACACTGCCGTCCGCTATCGTGCCCGGCGTGTCGCCGGACGCGCGCCGCGCCGTGATCGCCGGGACGTTCGGCGATCAGACCGGGTATTTCCTCAAGGCGCTGATTAACAACTCCGAGCCGCAGCTATTGTTTGCCGCCGAACCGCCGGGGAATCATTACCCGCCGCCGCTGTTCACCGTCACGCCCGGCGAGGCAAACGGCGACGCGGCGCGCGAAATCATCTATCTCGCGCGCCCGGTGGACGGCGAGGCGCGGTTGCAGTGCTTCGACCTGATGAGCGGCGGTCCGGTCGATCTCGCGCCACTGCCCATCGACCTGGCGACGGAAGATCGGGCGCGGTGGTGGCTGTCACCCGATGGGCAGCTTATCGCGCTGGCGGCGAACGGGGTGAACGGCGGCTTGTGGCTGATCGACCTCGCACAATTGCCGACGTGCGGAGTGTAAAACAAAACTTAGCGCAGAGATGCAGAGAGACAGAGACACAGAGGGACGACCCCGCGGTCGTCCTTTTTGTTGTAGAAAGTGCCAACCGTCTGTAGGCTTACCGTGATTGCGAGGTGCCTTACTGTGGACGTGAAACCCCACCCTCTGCCTCCCTCCCCGATTTCGGCTCAGGGGAGGACATGTTTTCACGTAAACCGAGTGTCTGGAAGGAACTCTAATTGCAGACATTCGGTGCAGCGCTGGACATACTCGACAAAGTAGTTCAAGCCGTCTTTGAAGGCGCTCCAGTGCCGCCGCCACTGTCCGTCGGCGCGGCGGTGCAAGGGATGCGCCTGGTCAGCGGCAACCGCGTGTGAGCCCATCGCCATCACCCAGCCGTACGCCACGACCAGCAACACCAGCAAGCGCTCGACCTGCGCGGGTAAGCGTAAGCGGCTCTGCCCCCAATGCCAACCGCCGCTTTTCAAGTCGCGAAAGCTCTGCTCTTGCCAATTGCGCCGGGCATACTCATGCCCGGTCAGCGCCTCATCGTTAGTGACTAAGGCCCACGGCTCGTCGTAGCCGACTGCCCACAGCGCCCGCGCATGCGCCGGGATGCGCCCGCGTTGCTTGAAGATCAAGCCGCTGGCCGCCCACATCTCGCCCGGTTGGACTTGTTGGGCGATGGTGTAATCGCCATCCGCCGTCACCAGTTTGGTCTGGCAGGTGACCCGAAACAGATAGCGCCAGCCGAGGGTTGCCACCGCCTGACACAAGTCCGGCGAGCAGCCGATCCCCCGATCGGCCAAGACTAGCACCTTGACCCCGTCCGGCACGCCGGCGTTGACCTGCTGCAACAAGCGTTCAATCAGCTTGACCTGTCCCTCGGCGGGGTAGCTCGCCGCCTCGTTGGCACGATAGGCACGCCATGCCAGCGGGATGCAGCGTCCCTGCCACGCCACCCCTACCACCATCACCCCGATCCGGTCGTGCAGCTTGGTCTCATCCACCAGCAGCGTGATCTGTGCACTCCCCAATGCCTGCACCACCCAGCGCGTCCACTCAGCGAAAAACAGCGCCAGTGGAAAGGCAAGATTACTCAGGAAGCGACGCCAGCGGCGCGCGGCACTCTCGACGCGCTCGCCACACGTCACCTGTCGGGCCACCTCGGCTTGTTGACAGCTTTCCGCCCGGATGACCCCATAACTGAACAAGGCAACATTCTCCACTTGCCAACTATTCAAACCGGGCAGATGGCTCGTCAGGGTCTGTTTCCACTGGTAAAGTAGGGGCAGGTTCATCGTTCCTCCGCTGGTTGCTCTTGGTTGACTTCCAGTGTGAACGATGAACTTCTCTTTTGACAACCCCTCTTCGCCAACATGTCCTCCCCTCAGCCGATTTCGGGGAGGGAGAACCTGGAAAGCACGCTCCTGCATTTCCCCTCCCTGAAGTCAGCTGAGGAGACGACACTTTTGAGGATTGGGGTTTGAAAAGTAACGAGCCTGACTGTACAAGTTGAGGTGACGAAACCGACAACAAGACAGAAAGGCTCAGGACCATTGTACGCATGGATCGAGCAAATACGCTACCGCTTTGCCCATCTGGGCAAGTGGCAGGCGGTGGGGTTAGCCGTGTTCAGTTATGGGGTCGTGCAAGCCGAGCATAGCTGGCTGAGCAACCCCCGCTTGTCGCTGGAACTGTGCTTCAAAGCCTGGGTCGGGTGGCTGTTGGGGAGTGTCGAC
>CALMDI010000430.1 GCA_937864975.1 uncultured Chloroflexota bacterium
ATATTGACCATCTGCGACGCCAAGCGCGGGGATAACAGCGTAAGCAACGGGGGCTATGTCACCGCTATCTTCGACTGGCTCGGCTTTGACGCGGTGACGCTTCATCCCTATCTCGGCAAGGAAGCGCTTGAGCCGTTTCTCGACCGCCGGGAAAAAGCCTGCATCATTCTCTGCCGAACGTCGAACCCCGGCGCGGGTGAGCTTCAGGAGTTGCAGGTGGAAGGTAAACCGTTGTGGCAGGCGGTTGCGGAGCGCGTGCGCGACGAGTGGAATACAAATGAGAACTGTATGCTGGTTGTCGGCGCGACCTACCCGGATGACCTGCGACGGATTCGCGAAGTCATCGGCGACATGACCCTGCTCATACCCGGCATCGGCGCGCAGGGAGGCGACATCGAGCAGGTGTTAAAGGCAGGTCGCCGCTCGGACGGCGGCGGTTTGATCGTCAATGCCTCACGCTCCGTCCTCTTTTCGCCCGATCCCGCTGCGGAAGCCCGATGGCTTCGCGACAGCATCAATCTCAGGCGTCATACGTAAGCTCTCAACGCATCTCCCTTGTGAAGAGCTTAACAATGTCTCGAATTAGCGTTGAGGGTATTTCTCAGCCATAGAACATTACGAACGTTTTAACATACTTGTGTCAACGAATGATTGATTTGCCCTTCATAGGGACGCCGCTGGCAGAAAGTTACCCCTTCGCTTTACCTCTCAGAATCGAAATAACGTAAAAAACCGCCAAACATCGTAAAAATCAGCAATGTAATATCGCAATTAGCTTTACCAAAAAGTTAATTGTCTTAAACTACATATACAGTCCTTAATTGAGATATTAAGGACACACCTTCACAGAGTGTCAATTCTAAGTGACAACACGGTTTTAACGGAACCAAGACATTTCCGAGTCGGAATTGTTAAAGCGTCGTCTCTAAATGTTAAGAGGAGGTAGACATGTCGGCATCTTTACTCCGAGAAAATCACCGCACTATCCGTCTTGCTCAGCTTCCTCGCAGCACGGCGCGTTTTCCGCTCGCAACCATGAATTTTACGGTCAGCGTCGTCGTGCCCACACGAAACGAAGCCCGGAACCTTCCCTACGTTCTGCCGCGAATTCCCGATTGGGTGCATGAAATCATCCTGGTCGATGGGCATTCAACCGACGACACGATTGAGGTCGCGCGGCGCCTGCAGCCGGATATCCGCGTTATGACACAGCGCGGCAAAGGCAAAGGCGCGGCGCTCCGTACCGGCTTCGCTGCCGCGACGGGCGATATCATCGTCATGCTGGACGCCGATGGCTCGACCGATCCGGGCGAAATCCTGTCGTTCGTCACGGCGCTGCTTGCCGGCGCCGACTTCGCAAAAGGCTCTCGCTTCATTCACGGCGGCGGCTCATCGGACATGACGCTCATCCGCCGCCTGGGCAACTGGGGTTTGCTGGCGCTCGTGCGTCTCGCCTTCGGCGGGCGTTATTCCGATCTGTGCTATGGCTATAACGCCTTCTGGCGTCACCACCTGCCGAAGCTGCACCTGGATGCCGACGGCTTTGAAATCGAAACGGTCATGAACATCCGCGCGCTGACCAGCGGTTTGAAAATCACGGAAGTCGCCAGTTTTGAAGCCGACCGGCGCTTCGGCGAGAGCAATCTCCGTTCGATCCCCGACGGCTGGCGCATTCTCAAGACCATCGCGCGCGAATGGCGCGCCGGACGCGCGAGCAACCGCCGCTCAGCCCACCTGCCACAAGCCTACGCACCCCAGGCTCTCTCTCTTGAGGAACACATCTAGGAGCGCCGCGCGTTGGCAGAGACAACTTTAAACGTGAACAAGCGCCGCTCGATCTCCGTGATTATTTGCGCCTATACCGAGCGGCGCTGGCACGAGCTTGAAGAGGCGATTCGCTCCGTTCAGGCACAAACCGTTCAGCCCCACGAAATCCTCGTCGTGATC
>CALMDI010000431.1 GCA_937864975.1 uncultured Chloroflexota bacterium
GATCAACCGAGCGCCTGTGAACCACTTTTTGCGCAGCTGTTTCGAGAGGAATTGATTAATCGGGAGGACATCTGGCGGCGTCTGCGACTCGCACTGGAGGCAGGCAATCCCAATGTCGCACTTGTAGTCAATACCTGGCTGCCGTTGGAAGAGCGTATCAATCATCTCGCGTTGGATCAGGCGACGAAAGCGCCGGCAGTTTATCTGCAATCGAGCGAAATGCAAGCGGACAACCGTGCCATTCGCGAACTTAGGCTTTACGTCCTCACATTGCTTGCCAAACAGAATTCGTCGCAGGCCGAAGCGGCCTTGCAGCGTCTCCTGAATCTGATGCCAGAAGCCGATCAGCGCTATGCCTGGGGGCAACTGGCAACACAGGCGGCACGCCGTCATGAAGCCAACGCGCTGCCATGGTTTGCGCGTGCCGGAACATGGGTGGTTTCCGATTTCCAGCGCGAATGGTGGGTGCGCGCCGCACTGCGTGCAGCGAATCCGTCTGACTTCCGCATAAGGGTCGCCCTGTGGCTGGCGATTCAACTGGTGCGCCTGTGGCGCGACGCTGCCGCACGCTTCGCAGTAGAAGTAACCGGACGCGGTCGCGCGGCTCTGGCAGCCGCAGTTGGGACAGTAGGCGCGGCGCTCGCCCCGCACTTCCTGTAAATACTGATCGGTACAATGGCGCACCGCGGTGATATGCACCCCGTAAAGATAGCCGGACGCGCGGCTGCTGTTGCGCGTCATCATGCCGACCAGGTAATTCTGCTCGTCCAGCAGCGGGTTGCCGCCCGCGTCGGGCAGCTTGATCAGATCGGTCGGAATCCAGTGCGCGGCAATGACGCGCTTGGTCGGACGCTGCTTGCCGCGCATCGTGGGACTGTTCGCCACGCCGACGATGAGGGTTGCTTCATCCGGCACGCGCGGGTAGGGGCTGATCGGCAGCACGTCCGGCACACGCTCGTCTGTCCGAATCAGTGCGACGTCGATCTCAGGAAACGAGCGCACGACCTGTCCCAAAACCTGTCGCGCGCCCGGCATTTCGACCATCACGCGCTCCAGCCCGCCAACCACGTAGCGGGTCGTCGCCAGCAAGCCGTCGGTCGTCACGAAGAAGGCGCTCCCCGGTCCGTTCGGTCCGCCGATGACCGCCGCGACCTGACCGCTGGCGGCGATACTCGGCGGCGCGCCGCGCGGCTGTGGGTAGGCGTTGGGGGGCGCGGAAGCATTGGTGTTCTGGCGCGGTAGCTGCGCCGAAAGCAGTCCCGCCAGCCGCTGGCGAGCGTCGGTATTACTGGGATCGGCGCTGAGCGCGTTGTTATAGTACGCCCGTTTTTGCGCGGGATCGTCGGTCGTTTCCGCCAGCCACAGGTACGCAATTGCCGCGACTTCGCCGCTCAGCTCGCCGCTCTTGACGGCGATACGTAACAGCCGCGCGCCTTCGGCTTTGTTCCCCGCCTGCACCGCGGAGACTCCCGTTTCAAGAATTCTCAGTGACATGTTGTCTATTCACAGAAAATTGCTCAGATTTCTTCATTGCAGTTGCATTCTCGCTTACCATGCATGGTCTCCCGAATATCGTACTTCTCAGCAATTTTCTGGATACCGTCCGCACAATGTGATAAGCGGAGAAGCTCAATGCTTATGAGGTCTTGATTTTCAGATAAACCGATCAGGATCAAATCGGTAACTTGTTCTGTATGGTGGTATGGCAGATTGTTGAATTTTATGCTCATAGCGTCGGCTTGCGGGTCGCAGGTAATTCTCATTTGTCACCTTTTGTGCTCATAGATAAATGGGCTTCATCGTGTGATTGGCATATTTCCTCGCTCAAATCCAGCGCCGGACGCGCGCCTTGTAACGCGCGTATTCGTCGCCAAATTTGCCTTCCAGATAGCGCTCCTCACGCTGGATGACGCCGACCGTCATGATCGTCAAAACGACGAGCAGGACGAGCAGCATGAGAAGACTGTTGAGGAGCGCGGTCAATCCCAGATAAAACAGGGTAAAGCTCAGATAGATCGGGTTGCGCGAGACGGCGAACATGCCGCTGGTAACCAGTTGATGCGTCGGCGATTCGGGCATGGGGTTTTCGCCCGCGCCAAGCATTTGCCTCAGCGCCAGGAAACCGAGAACGGCGGACAGAATGAGCAGCACGATTCCGACAGCGGTGTTCGCCGGATGCAGCGCATCCGTTCCGGCAGCCGTACCAACGCGCTGGGCCGCGGTGCACGACTCGGCGAGCGCGATCCAGAGCTTCCGCTCCGCGAGCAGCGCGCCGACGGCTTCCTCGAGCGTCGCGCCGTCAGTCGTGAAACAGGCTGGTCCCAGCGCAGCCGCGAGCGCCTCCGCCGCTCGTGCGAGCGCCGCGGACGCCGTACTCGCGTCGGCCGCTCGGCA
>CALMDI010000432.1 GCA_937864975.1 uncultured Chloroflexota bacterium
GCCTGCTGCCTGAACTCAACCTCGTCCGGGTGGCGCGCGACCTTGCGCCGGGAAACCATACGCTGCACGTCGTAACCGACCGCGGCTCCGACCGCTGGGCGCTGGCAGGCTTCGCCGTTAGCGACGGCAATCTCGCGGAACCCTACGACCGGCAGATCACGATTGCGCTGGTGACGGCGGCAGTGGGCGCGCTCGCGGCGGTGATCTCCGGCGCGGCGGTCGATTGGCGGCGGCTGTTCCGCCCGCTCTCCGGCGCGTGGAACCGGCTGAGCGACACGGCGCAGATCGCCGTCAGCGCGGTCACGTCGCTGGCGCTGCTGGCGGGGATGCTGCTCACGTGGGGCGACGCCACGCCGAACCTGTTCCGGCGCGAGCCTGTCCAGCTAGGGCTTGCCATCGCCAGCGCGGGGCTGCTGTATCTGGAGCCGGGGCTGGTGCTGACCGTCCTGGCGGCGCTCGTTCTGCTGATTCTTTTCTATCATCGACCGGATATTGGGCTGGCGCTTGTCCTGTTCTGGACGCCGTTCTTCCTGTTTCCGGTCGAATTGTTCGTCTTTTTCTTTCCGATAGCGGAACTGCTGATGCTGATTCTGGCGGCGGCGTGGGTTCTGCGATTGCTGGTCGCTCTGGGTCGGCAGCGGCAGGCGTTCGTCGCTGAATTTGCGCTGCCGGGACTGCGCGCCGTCGTGAGACGAATCACCGCGCTCGATGTCGGCGTGGCGGCGTGGCTGGCGCTCGGCGTCGTGTCGCTGTTATGGACGGAGCGCCGCGAAACCGCGATCCCTGAGCTTCGCGCGTTAATCGTAGAACCGGTACTGTTTTATGCCGTCCTGCGAACGGCGTCCCTTGACCGGCGCGCGCTGCTGCGGCTGGTCGATGCCCTGCTGCTGGCGGGGCTGGTCGTCGCGGTCGTCGGGCTTTGGATGTACGTGCGCGGCGAGAGCATCATCACCGCCGAGGAAGGCGCGCGCCGTCTCGCCAGCGTCTACGGCTCACCGAATAACGTCGGCTTGTTCCTCGGTCGCTGTCTGCCGTTCGCGCTGGCGTTCACCCTGATTCGCACCGACGCTCCGCGACGTATCTTCGGCTTTATCAGCCTCGGCATTCTTCTGGTCGCGGCGGCGCTGAGCCAGAGCGCGGGCGCGCTGTTCCTGGGCATCCCCGCCGCGATCATCGTCGTCGCCGTGCTGGCGTTCGACCGGCGGGCGCTGGTACCCCTTATCCTGTTTGTCATCACGGGTATGGCGGCGTTTACGCTGGCGACCCGCTCGGCGCGGTTCGCGCGCGTGCTCGACTTCAGCGAAGGCACGAATTTCTACCGGGTGCGCGTGTGGCAAAGCGCCTGGGCAATCATCCGCGAGCGCCCGCTCACCGGGCTTGGACTCGATCAATTTCTCTACGCCTTTCGGGGAGAATACATCTTACCGGATGCGTGGCAGGAGCCGAACCTGTCGCACCCGCACAATTTCCTGCTCGACTTCTGGGTGCGGCTCGGCATCTTCGGCGTGCTCGTCTTTGCGTGGTTGCAGGTGGCATTCTGGCGCGCGATGACTCGGGTATATCGCGCGGCGCGGCGGCGTGACGCACTGGTGTTTGCCCTGACCGTGGGCGCGATGGGCAGCATGGCAAATCTGCTGGCGCACGGGTTGGTCGATAACAGCGTTTTTGTCCACGACCTCGCTTACGTCTTCGTATTGTTGCTTGGGCTGGCGGCAGAGCTTTCGGCAACAGAGCCGGGTTGAACCGTAAAGAACGGCAACCCCACCCTCGAGCCCCCTCCCCGACTTCGAGGAGAAGGAACCAGATACTATTGTTGGGTTCGTCAGCGTGTTCTTGGGTGTTTCCTCACTAAGCGCAATCCGCATATCCCCTTTATTCTCCGATCCCTACAGAGAAACACAGGGTCAGGCGTCGCGCGTTGTGGTACAATGCGCGGCGCTTTATTGGCGAGGGGACTATTACAAAGAGGGTGTCAACGTGCGCGTACTCATCACCGGCGGAGCAGGCTTTCTCGGCTCACATCTGTGTGACCGCTTCCTCGGCGAGGGACATTCGGTCATCGCGATGGACAACCTGATTACCGGCAACACCCGCAACATCGCGCATCTCGCGGGCAATCCGAATTTCCTGTTCATCAAGCACGACGTCACGAACTACATCTACATAAGCGGCGCGCTCGATGCCGTTCTGCACTTCGCGTCGCCCGCCAGCCCGATTGATTACCTGAAGTTTCCGATCCCCACGCTCAAGGTAGGCGCGCTTGGCACGCATAACGCGCTCGGACTGGCGCTCGGAAAAGGCGCGAAGTTCCTGCTGGCATCGACCTCGGAAATCTATGGCGATCCGCTGGAGCATCCGCAAAAGGAAACCTACGTCGGCAACGTGGACACGATTGGACCTCGCGGCGTTTACGACGAAGCCAAGCGGTTCGCGGAAGCGCTGACGATGGCGTATCACCGCGCTCACGGATTGGACACGCGGATCGTCCGAATTTTCAACACCTATGGTCCGCGGATGCGCCTGGACGATGGGCGCGTCGTGCCCAATTTCATCGGGCAGGCGCTGCGCGGCGAACCCCTGACGCTGTACGGGGACGGCAAGCAGACGCGCAGCTTCCAGTTTTACGAAGACCTGATCGACGGCGTTTATCGTCTGCTGATGTCAGATTATCACGAGCCGGTGAACATCGGCAACCCGGTCGAACATACCATCCGCGAGTTTGCCAACATCGTGAATGAGATTACCGGGAACCCGGCGGGAACGGTGGTCGTGCCCGAGGCGCGCATCCAGGGCGACCCGCAGACGCGCCAGCCCGACATTACGCGCGCACGCGCTATCCTCGGCTGGGAACCGCGCTTCGAGCTTCGCGACGGCTTGCGCCAGACCATCGAGTATTTTAAAGAGGTAGTGTGACGGCAGTTCGTTTTCCCGCCGATGGCGCTGCCGCGCGGCGTCTTGTCGCCGTGGGTTGGGCGGCGCTGGCGAGCCTGCTCGGTTTGCTGCTGGCGACTCAACCGCTGCCGGTTGCCCTCAGCCTGATCGTCCTCGCCGCCTCGGCAGTGCTGGCATTGATTACCCCGCTGGCGGCGCTGGTCGCCTTGCTCATTCTCGCGCCGCTGCGAACGCTGATCGCGACGGAGTCCGCTGTCCAGCTTCCACTCGACATCGGTCAACTGGCGCTGCTCGCCTTCGTCGCTTTCTTGATGCTGGAACGCCTCAAACGCCGCGTTCCGATTTTGCCGCCGCACGGGACGCCGCTTTACATTCCCCTGCTTGGCTTTGTCGCCGCAGGAGCATTGTCGGCGTTTGGCGCGGTCTCGCTCGGCGCGTGGCTGAACGAATGGCTGAAGTGGCTGGAAATCCTCGTCCTCGTCGCGGCGGTGCTGGCGCTTGGTCAGGCAGGGCGCTGGCGCTGGATCGTCTTTGGCTTGACGGTCGCGGCGCTGGCGAACGCCGTAATCGGCATTTACGAATATTTCGGCGGCAGCGGCGCGGATCATTTAATCATCAACCTGCGCTACTTTCGCGCCTTCGGCACGTTTGGACAGCCGAATCCTTTCGGCGGCTTCATGGGGCTGGTCGCGCCGCTTGCGCTGATGACCTGCGCCGCTTATGCCGTCGAAGCGTGGCGCGCGCTGCGAGAGCGGCAATCGGCTGCGGCGCCGCTCGCCGCGATGCTGTTTTACGCGGCAGCGTCGGCGCTGATCGTCGCTGGCGTCTACCTGTCGTGGAGCCGCGGCGCGTGGCTGGCGTTCGGCGCGTCGATGGTGGTCATCCTGTTCGCCCTGCCCCGCCGGCTGTGGCAGAGCCTTGTTCTGCTGGCGGTGGTCGGTACAGCGGTCGGCGCGCTCTGGCTGAGCGGACGCCTGCCTGCTTCAATTGTCGACCGGGTGAGCAGCGCGACGCAGGAACTGTTCGCCTTTGACGACGTGCGCGGCGTCGACATCTCGCCCGAAAATTACGCCGTGGTCGAGCGGCTGGCGCACTGGCAAGCCGCGCTGAACATGATACGCGCCCGCCCACTGCTCGGGGTCGGCTTAGGAAATTACGAAGTGGCGTATGAGAACTATCGCCTAATTAACTGGAAGTTTCCGCTCGGTCACGCGCACAATTCCTACTTGAATGTTTTCGCCGAGGCTGGCATGATTGGGTTGATAAGTTATGCGGCGCTATGGCTTTCGGTCGTTTATTTCACCTGGCGCGCTCGGCGGCATCCCAGCAACTTCGCGCGGATGACGGTGTTAGGATTGCTTGGCACGTGGACCTATCTTACGGTTCACAGCCTGACCGATAATCTTTACGTGAACAATTTATTCCTGCACATCGGCGTGATGCTCGGCATTTTAGCGCTGCTGCACAAAGAGGCGCGGGAAACGAAGCGTTTGAGGACGTGATGACCCAGACTATGTCGAGCCAGACCCGCATTCCCGTACGCAATCCTCTCGACCGCCCGATTCTCGCGATTGCCGCGCGCTGCGGTTCCAAGGCGAAGGAAGTCGAGCGCTTTCTGAAGTTTGCCGTCGTCGGCACCATCGGCGCGGTCATCGACTTCGGCACGCTGTTCCTGCTTCAGGCGACGATCCTCCCGCCGACGCTTCAGGAGCCGATTGACTGGAACGTCGCCATCGCGCAGTCGATTGCGTTTGTCGCCGCCAGCGCCAGTAACTTTACGTGGAATCGCCTCTCAACGTACC
>CALMDI010000433.1 GCA_937864975.1 uncultured Chloroflexota bacterium
AGAGCGAGGTCGCGACACACGCCGACCTCGCCGCGGCGACTGCGGGCGACCTGCGCGCGACGTTGACCGAACTGGTCGACGCGACCGCTCCGTCAGGGAACCACGACGACTGGATCGCGCGTTTGCGCGACGACGAGCGGGCGAAGCGCGCGGCCGAGGTGCCGTTGCTCGAAGCGACCGACGACCCGATCAAACCGACGCGCGTGTGTCGGAAGTGGAGCACCAGGTCATGAGGCTACTGTCCTTTATCGGAGCATTACTCCTGCTGTCGCTGGTTCCCGCGGGCGCGACGCGGGGACAGCAAACCCTGCCGCAGCGGGTCGTCGATTCGGTCGAAAATGAGCTTGCGAGCGTGGAGCTGACGCTGGTGGGCGCGGGGTTCGAGCTGCCAACCCACGTGGCATTTTCGCATGACGGCACCAACCGGTTGTTCGTCGCCGAGCGCTTCGGAAAAATCTTCATCATCGAGAACGGCATCCGGCGTGATGAGCCGTTCCTCGACCTGACGGATCGCGTGTTCGCGGACGGTCTGGAGACCGGCTTATTCAGCATCGTCTTTCATCCCAATTACGCCCAGAACGGCTATTTTTACGTCAGCTACGATGGCATTGGCGGCGCGACCTACCTGGTGCGCTATCAGGTCATGCCCGACAACGCCAATCTCGCCGACCCCAACAGCGGCGAGGTGATTATGGCGATTGAACAGACCTCGGAATACCACCACGCCTTTCACCTGGAATTCGGACTGGATGGCTATCTTTACTATTCGGTGGGCGATGGCGGTCCGGCAGTGCCCTTTGAAGACGAAGTCGCCGACCCGTTCGGGCACTCGCAGAACCCGCGCACGTTCAAGGGCAAGGTGCTGCGACTCGACGTGGACAGCGCCTTCCCGTATGCCATTCCGCCGGACAACCCGTTTGGCAACGAGGTATGGTACCTTGGGGTTCGCAGCCCGTGGCGGTTCAGCTTCGATTCGCTGACGGGCGATTTTTATATCGGCGACGTGGGCGAGCAGACGACCGAGGAAATCAGCTTCGTCGAGGGCAATCGGGGCGGCGCCAATTTTGGCTGGAGCTACTACGAAGGCTCGCAGATTTATCCGCATCCCTACCGCGACGACCAATTCCCGCCCATTCGCCCGCCCGAAAACCCGACGATGCCGATCATCGAATACGACCATGATACCGGCTGCGCCGTCACCGCCGGGCACGTGTATCGCGGACAGTTGATCCCCGAGCTTGACGGCGTGTATATCTATGGCGATTTCTGCTTCGGCACCATATGGGGCGCGAAGCGCGATGAGAGCGGCGCGTGGACGACGACTGTGCTGTTCGACGCATCGTCGGGCATCAATATTGTTTCCTTCGGGAAGGACGACACGGGCGAGCTGTACGTCGTCGATTTTCGCGGCAATATCTTTAAGCTCTCCCCCGACAGCGCGTTTACGTCGCTGCCGAATGCCGTGCCCGATCCCAGCCTGGGCAGCATGGCATCCATCAACGGCGCGTTCTACGAGCCGGACGGCGCGACGCCCTTGTATGGAAATGCGCTGGTCACCGTGTTGACGGCGGGAACGTACCAGCCTGCCAACCCCGATAACATGAATTTCAGCGGCAACTATTCCGTCGTCGTGCCCCCCGGCTCCTACGTCATCAGCGTGGCAATGCCCAGCCGCGCGCTGGAATTCTACCGGGACGCGGGTCCCTTCGGAAACAATGCGACGCCGGTCACCGTGGCGGCGGGCGAGCGCCTGGAAAATATCAACTTCAGCCTCGATCCCGGCGGGGTCATTTCCGGCACGGTCTTTGCCGACGATGGCTTCACACCCCTGCCGAACGCGAACGTCGGTCTCTACGGCACCTGGGTCGGGGGATGCAGCAACGCAGACGGCAAATACCAGCTGCACAACGTGCCGTTCAATATCTCGCTCATCGTGTTCGCCGGAGGCGAAGACAACTGGTGTGGCAGCACGCCGCAGCCTGTGGTTCGCCAGTGGTATCCGGGCGCGAACAATGTCGATCAGGCGCAAACCCTGCGGCTGTCGCGGGACGCGCCGGAACTCATCGACATCAATTTCTTCCTGTCAGAGGCAGCAGGCACCTAAAGAGTGCGGAGTACGAAGTGCTGAGTGCTGAGTAAAAACGACGACGTCGGGAGAAGTACGGAGTGCAAAGTGCTGCGTGCTGAGCAAGGACAGGCAATTTCCGCCTTACTTTGAACTCAGCACATTGCACTCCGCACTCTCAATCCGCTCCGGTTGCCAGCGGATCAGTTGCCAGAATTTCCGCCTTCAGCGCGCGGTGACGCAT
>CALMDI010000434.1 GCA_937864975.1 uncultured Chloroflexota bacterium
GCACGTGGGCGTCGTTGAATCCCGGAATCAGCGTCCGCCCGCCCAGGTCAACCCGGCGCGGCGATGGCGCGAGGGCAGCTTCCACGTCTGCCAGCGAGCCGACCGCAGCAATACGCCCATCATCCCCGACCGCGACAGCTTCCGGCGCGGGATAGCGCGCGTCCATCGTGTGAATAATGCCGTTCGTAAACAGCAGCATGAGCCGGTCTCCGTGAGGTGCTTACTTCTGGCTTCGCGGGTCGAGCGCGTCCCGCAGCCCGTCGCCAATGAAATTGATGCTGATGACCGTGAGCAGGATAAACGCGCCGGGGAAAAACCACATCCACCACGCGGTGTCAATCTTTTCGGTCGCCCGCTGGATCATGTTGCCCCAGCTCGCCGTCGGCGGCTGCACGCCCGTTCCCAGAAAGCCGATGTAGGCTTCGAGCAGGATGACATTCGAGATGCCGAGCGTCGTATAGACGATGACGGGCGCGAGCGTGTTCGGCAGGATGTGGCGGAAAATAATCTCGTGGTTGCGCGCGCCCAGCGCCCGCGCCGCGACCACAAACTCCTGCGTGCGAAGCGACAGCACCTGCGCCCGAACAATCCGCGTGAGTCCCATCCAGCCCGTGAAACCGAGAACGAAGATGACCACAATCACGCTGCCGCTGAATTCGCGTCCGAGCATCCTGACGTCGGACATCTGCGCGCCGACGAACTTCGTCAGCACAAGCAGGAGAAACATCAGCGGGATGCAAAGCAGGGCTTCCGACACCCGCATGATGATGTTATCGACCCAGCCGCCGTAATAACCCGAAATTAAGCCCAGCACCGTACCGAGCAATGCAGTGACGAACATCGCCAGCGCGCTGATAATGAGCGTCATTTGCCCGCCATAGATCGTGCGCGCGAGCACGTCACGCCCCACCGCGTCGGTTCCCATCGGGTGTTGGGTGGAGGGCGGCGCCCACTTATTGCGAAAATCGGTGTCATTCGCGTAGCGCTCGCTGATGAAAAAGGATCCGCCGACGACGTAGGTCGTGATGAGAACCAGAAGGACGACCCCGACAACCGCCATGCGATGAGCGCGAAAGCGCCGGAACGTCCGCTGCAGCAGCGTCTCGTGTTGAAGTTCTTGTTCGAGCGGGCGCAGCTTGACAGGCGAGCGAGCAATGGTATCCAACGAGACAATCCTTCTAGCCGAGTCGCACGCGAGGATCGACCACCGAATAAAGTAAATCGGTGATGAACTGGGACAGCACGACGAACACCGCGAGCATCATGAGCATCGCCATCAGCACCGGGTAGTCCGCGCGGTCAAGGCTTTCCATGAACAGCATTCCCATGCCGGGCCACGCGAACACCGATTCGGTCACGATAGCGCCGCCGAGCAGGAACGGAAGGTCGAGACCGATGACCGTCACCAGGGGCAGCGCGGCGTTGCGGAGCACATGCACGAACAGAATACGGCGCCCGGAGATGCCTTTGGAGCGCGCCGTCCGTACGAAATCCTGGTTGATAACTTCGAGCACGCTCGCGCGCACGTATCGCATGTACGCCGCCGCGCTCACAAGCGCGAGGCTGAGCATCGGCATGATCATATACGGCAGCAGCGTTCCCAGGGTACGCGCATCGCCGGGGCGACCCATCCCCGCGATGGGCAGATGAGGCAGCCCCCAGTTTCGGAAGGCGACCGCGAACAGCAGGATCATTCCAAGCGAAATCAGGAAAATCGGCATGGAATAAAAGAGAAAGGCAATCGTCGTCAAAATATCGTCCAGCAGCGTGTACTGGCGCACCGCCGAGACGATCCCCAGCGCAAACGATACGACCAGGATGAGCACAAAGGCTGGAAACATCAGGATCATCGTGTTGCCCAGCCGGTCGATAATGCGTTCCTCAACGGGCTGCTGCGTCACGAGCGACACGCCGAGGTCGCCGCGCAGAATTCCCCGGCGCTGTCCGCGTACCCCTTCCTCCCGATCTCCGTCGCCATCGGCATCAATCGTCGTCCAGTCGTTGCCGACGAGCCAGTAGACGTATTGCATATAGATCGGCTGGTCTAAACCAAGCCGTCGGCGCGCCTGGGTGATCTGTTCGCTGCTCGGTCGGCGCGGCATGTTCGTCAGCGACGCCAGCGGGTCGCCGATGGAATTCATGAGGAAAAACAGGATAAGGCTGATGACGAACAGCAGCGGGATCGCCTGCAACAGACGGCGGACGGCGTAATTATTCATCAGGCAGATTTCCTGCGGTCACCGGGGAGGAAAGACGCGCTTCCCTCCCCAGCCTGTCGCTGATCTACTCCGCGAACTGCCACTCATTCACGTACAGCCACGGCGTGAGGTCGCTCGTCGGCGTACGCTGGAAGACGAGACGGGCATTGTAGGTATCGACTGACAACACGTTGACGAGATACTGCGTGTACGAATTCTCCGCCATGATAACCTGAATCTCGTCCGATTGCGCCTGACGCGCTTCGGCGTCGAGTTCGACGTCCATCATGCTGAACAGCTCGTCCAGGCGTTCGTCGCACACCTGAACGCCGTTCAAGCCGTTCGGGTTTTCTTCGGATGGAATGTCGGCGCAGTCGTAGGGGTTGAACGTGCCAATCGTGGACACGCCGGGAACCCACGCGATCAGATACAGATCGAACTGCCCGGTTGCCAGCGGCGCGTTCGAGGTAAACGATCCATGAATCTCACCTACGGGGTAGTTATTGATGTCGAAGGACAGCCCAATGTCCGAGAGGGCATCCTGAAGATAGAGCAGCGAGTCCTGGTAGTGCTGGATATCGGCGTAGGTCGTCGCCGTCATTTCGAGGGGCGTGCCGTCGTCAACGCCTTCAACGCCGTGCGCTTCCGCAACGCCGTCGCCGTCCTCGTCGTACCAGCCCGCCTCGCGGAGCAGCGCGACTGCCGCTTCAGGATCGTACTCGTAAATGGGCGTTTCCTCGTTGAACCAGGGCGTTCCGCTCCACCAGCTGTACGCCGGCTCCGCGACGCCGCCGTAGACTTCTTCGACCATGAACTGGCGGTCAATGCCCATCCCAATCGCGCGGCGCACACGCTCGTCCTGAAGGGCAGGATGCCCGTTCGGACCCAGGTTGAAGCCTAGCTCAAGGCGGATGCCAATGAAGTAGGTCTTTATGGCGAGATTTTCGTTTTCTTCGGCAAGCTCTGCCGCCCGCGCCGCCGGCAGAATGTACGACGTCAGATCCATGTCTCCGGCGATCATTAACTGCTCAAGAACGCTGACATCGTCGTAAAACTGGAACTGGACTTCATCGAACCACACATCCTTCCAGTAGTTCGGGTTTTTCACGAAACGAATGAAGCTGCCGGTCACCCATTCGTCAAAGACAAATGGACCGTTGGAAACAGTTGGTTCGCGAATCCAGGCATTCTGCTCGAAGCCCCGCCCCTCGGCTAAATCCGCCTCGTACGACTCGCGCAGAATATGCGCGGGCAGCGGCACAATCGCGCCGTAGAGCCAGTCCGGGTTCGGGTCTTCAAAGGTAAGGATGACATCCTTGTCGGTCTCGCCCTGCGCGACACTGCCCGGAAAACCGCCCATGAACCGGAAAGACACGACCTGGCTGATCCCGTCCGTGGCGATATCCTGTGGCAGCAGGAAGTCGGCAGCGGTAATCGGCGTGCCGTCCGACCATACCGCCCAATCGGCAATACGGAACCGAATCACCATATCGACCGCCGGTTCGCCCTCGACCAACGGCTCCTCGGACGGGTCTTCCACGATCTCAATCCCGCCATTCTCAAAGCTCGGCACCTCGTCGATGAGCACCGGCACAATCTCGCCGTTCTCATTCGTTCCCCACTGTGGCTGCGAGTGGAAGCGAGCCATGCTCCATCCCAGCAGCGTGTTGCTGGGATAGTCGATCAGCATGTCCGGCTCCTGAGTGAGTCCGATCCGCAGGACGCGCGGTTCGTCCTGCGCCTGCACGCCGCCCACCACGGCGACGAGCAGCGCAATGAACATCAGAATCGGTAGCCGTTTTAACATTCTATGACTCCTTGAATACGCTTTTGCGATCAAAAACCGAATCGGAAAGCCGCGCCTGTTGCCGGCACAGCCGGTGCGGAAGCCCTTCGTAGTCGCTCGCGAGCACGAGGGCGTCGACGACGGCTGGCTGTGCGACAAGGGCCGCTTCGCCTACCAGTCGATCCACGCCTCCGAGCGCGTCACGCAGCCGCTGCTGCGCGACGGCGGGACGCTGCGCCCGGTCTCGTGGGAGCGCGCGATCGAGGAGGCCGCGGCGGTGGGACACCGCAACGGCTTGGCGCCCGAGATCGTCGAGGCCATCCGGCTGACGCAGCTGGTCGGCCTCCGGGTCGAGCAGGGCCGGGTGCCGGAGGTCCGCGACGAGGCCGTCGCCTTCTTCGCCGGCTCGGGCCTGCCCGAATGGCTC
>CALMDI010000435.1 GCA_937864975.1 uncultured Chloroflexota bacterium
CGCCATCCCGCCGATGTCGCATTGTGGAATGACGCGCTGTGGATGGTGGACAGCACGCCCGACGCGGTGGACAATGGCTTCAACCTCGACGAACTGAA
Organism: uncultured Chloroflexota bacterium; assembly: GCA_937864975.1. Taxonomy (GTDB): domain Bacteria; phylum Chloroflexota; class Anaerolineae; order Aggregatilineales; family Phototrophicaceae; genus ZC4RG36. Next base: position 99 of record CALMDI010000435.1, read on the forward strand.
TCGGCTGGATTCCGGCGCGAATTTTGGCTTCCCTTTCTGCATCGGCAACATGCAGCAGTCCCCTATGGCAGAGTCCGCCGACTGCGGGCAGTTTGTCGCGCCCGCGCTCAGCTTCCCGACGCACAGCACGCCGCTTGGATTGGCGGCGTACGACGCCGACCTGTTTCCGTGGCTGAGGGGCACGCTGCTGGTCGTGCTCGGCGGCTCGACCAACGCGGCGCGCATGGAAGGCTTCGCGCTGGTCGCCGTCGAGACCGACGAGGCGGGTAACGCCACGGGTTACGACCTGCTGGTTCCGGGGCAGAATACCGAGGATGAGGAGCAGTTTACGCTTCAGCAGATGAACTATCGCGGCAGCGGCTTGTGGCAGCGCCGACCGCTGGATGTGGCGGTCAGCCCGGAGGGGTGGATTTACCTCAGCGTGACCGATGGGCGTATTCTGGCGCTGCGCCCGCTCTCATAGAACTCTGAAGCGCGAACGGTGCTATTCTGGCGTGTGTATGTTATTATCGACTTTATATCGGCTGTTGAAACGTGACTCTGAATCTTCTATGACGCAAATTCTGCTCGTGCGGCACGCCGTCAACGACTTTGTCAAAACAGGAAAGCTCGCGGGCTGGACGCCGGGAGTCCACCTGAACGACGACGGCAGGGCGCAGGCAGAAGCGCTTGGCTTGCGCCTGGCGGACGCGCCGCTGATCGTCGCCGTCGTGTCCGCGCCGGTCGCCGACCACCCCAAGATCCCGCTCTGGGAGCAGCAGCTGTCGGCCGGCGCCGTCTGTCTCAACCTGCTGCATGCGGCGCAGGCGCACGGTTTCGCGGCGCAATGGCTGACCGGCTGGTACGCCTACGACCCGCAGGCGGCCCGCTGGCTCGGCCTGCGCGGGGGCGAGCGCTTCGCCGGATTTCTGCATATCGGCACGCCGAAAATGCCGCCGACCGAGCGCGAGCGCCCGGATCTCGAGGCGATTACGACACGCTGGAACCCGGAACAGGATTGATCCTGCGGGTCTGCCTCGTAACGCACGCCATTACGGGCTAATATGATCGGGTGATCAAGGGCTTCCGCCACAAAGCACTGGAGCGGCTCTATCGCAGCGGAGATCGCAGCCGGCTCAACCCAGACCACGTGCAGAAGATCGAGAACATCCTCGCCGTTCTGAACCGCGCGAGGACGGCAGATGACCTGGATCTGCCCGGGTTTCGACTACACCCGCTAAGAGGAGACATGAAGGGTGTCTGGGCGGTTACGGTGCGGGCGAACTGGCGGGTGGTCTTCCGAATTGAGGATGGTCACGTGATCGATG
>CALMDI010000436.1 GCA_937864975.1 uncultured Chloroflexota bacterium
CAGAACTGGAACGACTTGCTGCCGAGATACAGGTTAAACATCCCCTGCCCAAACACAATTTGCGGCAAGACCACGGTGAGGTCGCGCAGTTCCGGTGACGACCCCTTGAGCCGTTCCATGCTCTCGCGACCGCGCGAATCCAGCAGCGACCGGCAGACCGTGTGCGAAATAACCTGCGCTTCAGGAAAGAAGCAGGTACCCGTCGTGTGGTCGGCGTGGAAGTGCGTGTTGACGACGTAGCGTACCTGCGATCCCAGGCGGTTCTCGACGAACCGGCGGATCGCCTGTGTTTCCTCTGGAAACAGGAGCGTGTCGATCAGCACAGCCCCCTCGGACGTGACGACCACGCCCGCCGTGACCTGCGCGTAAAGCTCGCTCGTGAAGACGTAAATGTCGTCTGCGACTCGTTCGCGCTGCATGGGATTGTTGTGGGAATGTACCGGATAAGAACGCGACCAGAACGCGAGTATAGTGAGGTTGAGTCCGAAAATCAAGACGATGGAACCCCCGCCGCGACTTCCAGCCTGAGCAGCCGTTAGGAATGTTTGACCATTGCAATGCGTATTAACAAAAACACGCATTCAGTGTATATTTACTACAATAACCGTTAAGGAGACAGACAATGCGGCATCGAACATCGACCTCCATCCTCGTGATCATCCTCGTCTGCATGACACTGCTCCTCATGCTGGGGGTCGCGCAGGCACAGCAGCCCGTATTCCGCATCGGTGTCCTCGACGACATTCGCGGTTCCGTCAGCGACGGAGCGCGTCTCGCCGTGCAGCGGATTAACGAAACCGGAGGCGTGCGCGGCGCGGATGGCACGATTTTCCGGCTTGAGCTTGTGATCCAACCGACGAATTTTGGGCAAAACCTGGAAGCCGCGGTCGTGTCGCTCGACCAACAGGATGTGATCGCGGTGATCGGTCCTGAGCAGGACGTGCTGATTGAAGAAAACCTGCTCCTCCTGCAAAGCCTCAACGTGCCCGTGCTTGTTCCCGCCACGGGTGACACGATTCTGGCGTCCGACACGACGCGGCGGCTCTTCCGCGTGCGCTCGGCGGAACTCTGGCAGGGGCGCGCGCTGGCATCCTATCTGGTGGAGGCGCTCGGTCTCGACCGGGTGGCGACGGTTCAGCTTGATCTGCCGAGCACGACGGGCATTATCGGCTTTAGCGCCGCCATAGCCGAACTCGGCGTCAGCCCCGCGCCGGTACTTCTGTTCGAGACGGAAACCGACCTGTTCGACCTCGTCCAGCAAAGTCTGGTTGCCGACCCGCAAGCCGTGGTCGTCTATGGCGCTCCGGCGATTGCCGCGCAGTTCTACACCGCCCTGCGCGCGGGCGGCTACCAGGGGTTGTTCGTGTATCCTGAAGCCGACGACCCATTGTTCAAGAACAGCGTGTCGTTCGAGCAGCTTTTCGGAATCATCGGCTCGACCACCTGGACGTTCAGCGCGCCCGGCGTGCAGACGAGCGACTTCCTGACGACGTACGTGCGTTCCTACGGCGACGTTCCCGACCCGGTCGCCGCGGCGAGTTATGACGCCGTCATGCTGATTGCCGCCGCCATCGGGCGACCCGGCGAACTGGGCGCCAACCTTGCCGCCCTTGCCGACGTGCCGGGCGTTCAGGGCTTGCTGCGCCCCGCCGATTTCGGTCAGGGCGACACAATTACCGACGTGTACGTCATCGAGCTTGGACGTTTTGGCGCGCCGGTTGTGCTCGCGCGCTATCGCGATGGCGAAGCGATCCCGCTCGAAGAACCTGAAATTATCTTGCCGACGCCCATCCCCGCGACGCCCACACCGCTGGGTGTCGTCGTCTCGATTACCAGCCCCCGTCAGAACGTTCGCACCGGTCCGGGACTGGAATACCCGGTAATTGGACAATTGAATCGCGGTGAGCAGGCGCGCGTTCTGGGCGCAACCGCCGACTTAACCTGGGTTGTGATCGACTTCCGCGGCGTGCAGGGCTGGCTGGCAACCTATCTGGCAGACATATTCGGTGACCTGAACAGCGTGCCCATCATTCAGCCGCCGCCGACCCCCACGCCCAATGTCACGCCGACGCCCATCCCGCCGCCCGAAGCCGACCTCCTGATTGACTCGATCACCCTGTCGCCGCTGCCGATTTTGCCGGGAAATCCCTTCACCGCCAACGTGATTATTCGCAACCAGGGTAATACCGCCGCGGGTCCATTCGCCGTCGGCGGAACGTTCCCGCCGAACAACGTCCTCGCGTCGGCGGTCGTCGGCGGGCTGCCCGCCGGTCAGAGCATCGCCGTCACTCTTCAGGGGCAGTTGACGAATACGGGTTTCTATACGACGAGCGTGCTGGTGGACATCAACAATCAGGTGCCCGAAGGCGTTCTAGGGGAGCTGAATAACACCTATAACGTTAACTACGTCGTGGACGAGCTTATTCTGGCGCAGGGCAGTCAGGCGTTGAACCTGGGCGATACGATCGACGTCGAGGACGATGCCGTGCAGGGCGATGCCAACTGGAACGGCGATGGCGGCGTGGCGCTGGATGCGATCTTCGGCGCGCGCCTCGGCGTGCTTCCCGTGAGCGACCTGAGCCAGGTTCACTGGGATCTGATCAATCCGTCGTTCATCAACCGGGAGAGCATTCCGCGCGGCGAGCTTGTTCCCGGTATGATTCTCGGTATGCTGACCGCCGATGGGCGGCGGGCGGCGCTGCGCGTCGATGGGGTCAGCGACACGCAGATCAGCCTGACGTATCGCACCTATCGCCGTTAGAGGCAGCAAGTCGGGGGCGCCCAAGCGCGCCCCTGCTCGTCGTTCAATTCAACTGAATGTCAATCCACGTGGTGCGATTCGCGTAGACGTAAATTGTCTTGCGAAATCGCACCACGCCGTCCGCCGTGACGCTGACATCATAATAGTTTGGCGGCAGGTCGCCCAGCGCGAAGTTTTCGCCAAACGCAGGGTCAGGATTGACTGAGTCGTCGGCGTACGTAAAGGCGTACCGCGCCAGATTGGGCGAGCGCACCTGAACGGTGACGTCGTACAGGGGCGCGCCGCTCGCATCCGTCACGCGCCCGGCAAGCGTCCCGAAGCGCTGGAATGGGTAAATCCATAACTCCGGGTTGCGTGTCGCGTCAAAGCTGTTGGGATCCCCCACGCGCACTTCCAGATGGACATGCGGTCCCTGCGCCACGCCCGTAGCGCCAACCAGTCCGACCTGGTCGCCCTGCGCCACGCGGTCGCCTGTCTGGACGTCCCATCGTTCCAGATGACCATAAAGGGAAAACACAGGTTCGCCCTGTGGCGACTGGAAATCGTGCCGGATGACGACGAGCCGCCCGTAATAATTCGGGATCGGTCCGAAAAGCTGCGTCAGGTCTTCACCCGCGTAATAGACCGTGCCATCGGCGACGGCAAGCACCGGCGTGCCGCGGGGATTGGCGAACTCGACGCCATGATGCGTTTGAAGCTGCCCGCCCTGCGTGCTGCCGTAGGGGTACGTCCGGTCGACCCAGTTCGTCAAGCCGTCGGCAACCGGTCGGCGCATTCGATAGTGATCTTCAATGCGCGTTGCAGGATCATCCGGCGGCGGCGTCCAGGTGGGCAGCGGCGTGCTGTCGGGGTCGGCAGGCGTGCTGTTTCGCGTGGGCGAGGCGATGGGAACAGAGGTTCGCGCGGGGGCTGGCGTCTGGGTCGGCTCCCCGGTGTTCGTCGGCGCGGCGGTGTTGGTTGCCAGCGACACGGGCGTGCGCGTGGGCTGACGGTTGACCGTCGGCACAGCCGTGCTCACACGCTGCGCCGCGAGCGGGTCTGCCTGCGGCGGGAGCGTGACGAGAAACGCCACCTGCCCGGTCGTAGGCTGGCAGGCAGCAGCGCCGAAAAGTATGAGGCACAAAACGATGGAAATACGTCGCATGGCTTACTCAAAACCGATGTCACGGTAATCGCCGGTCACGTCGCCAAGACGCCCTTCGAGGCGCTGACGGCGTGTTTCTGGCGGCAATTGTAGATAAGCCAGTGCGGTATTGAACAGGGCGGCTTGCGGAACCAGCCCAACCAATTCGGAGCGCGCCACGCCGACGCCGTGACGCCGCGCTTCGGCGCGCACCGCTTCCATAATCTCGAACAAGCCGGTTTCACGGTAATCGATCACGTTGATTGACACCTGCGCCTGACCACCCACAAGCAGTCCGAGCGCGCGCACGAAGGGCAGCCCGCCGCTCGAGGCGCGAATCGTCTGGGCGATGGCGCGGGCGATATCGACGTCATCGGTATCGAGATAAACGTTGAACGCGAGGAGCGGGTTGCGCGCGCCGACGATGACCGCCCCTGCCGAGCCAACGCTCGCCGGTCCCGCGTCCGGCGCGCGCGCGGGGTCAATCGTAATCTGCTCGACCAGCCCTTCGTAACCGCCGCGCCGCACGTCGGCAAGACTGGCGCGTTCCGGTCGCAGCGCCGCCGCCTCGTAATAATAGACAGGCAACTGAAGCTGATCGGCGATACGCTGCCCCAGCCGGTGCGCCAGCGCCGCGCATTCCGCGAGGGAGATTCCTCGCAGCGGCACCAGCGGCACCACATCCGCCGCGCCCATGCGCGGGTGCTCGCCGCGATGGGCGCGCAGGTCGATGCGCTCGGCGGCGGCGCGAACGGCGTGATATGCCGCCTCGATGACCGCATCCGGCTCGCCCGCGAAGGTGATCACGCTGCGGTTGTGGTCAGGGTCGCTGCTCACGTCCAGCAGATGCACCGGCGCGGACGCGACCGCCGCGACGAGCGCATCGACGACTTCTAAGCGGCGTCCCTCACTGAAATTTGGCACACATTCGACCAGCGGCATGAGGCGCTACCTGGAGCGGGGTTTATTGCTCTTGTCGTCGCCGCCTGACGGCTTCACGGGTGGCAGCGCTTCCCGAATCACACGCGGCTGGTTCGGCATCACCCGCAGAATTTCTTCGGTCAGCACGCGCCCGTTGTAGCGAGACGCCATCTCCGGGTTGACCTTCGCGTCCACCGTGTAGCGCCAGCGCCGCGTGCCGACCTCGCGCAGGATGGAGCGGCAGTTGGTACAGCGCACCGTGTGGCGGATACGCGGAATTCCCAGCACTCGCTCCTGATGCTGCTCCATCACCAGCCGCCCGCGGCGGCAAACCGGGCAGCGCGAAATGACAAAGCCTTCCTGGTAGCGATCTGCGCGCGACACGCTGAAATAATACACCCCGGCGTACCCCAGGATGACGACCAACCCAATCGCGCCGACAATCGCTTCGCGCGGGAGTGCGGGCGGTGTTTGAGGCGGAACAGCGTCGACAGGGGTCGCGCTCGGAAGGACAACCGCGGGCGCGTCCGTCGCTTCTTCGGTCGGCGCCTCGGTCGCTGCCAGTTCCTCTGTCGGAACGAA
>CALMDI010000437.1 GCA_937864975.1 uncultured Chloroflexota bacterium
CAGTTCCCGCCCACCAGATGCGGATCGGAGCCGATGGGATCGCTGTAATCGTAGCGCACGTCGATGCGGCTGACGCCGGGTGGCAGCTCGAAAGGCACATCGCGATAGAATTTCTCACGTCCCGGCTCCACATACCCCTGAACGACAATCTCGCCGGTCATCGCATCAACTCGCCCTCCGCGCCGTAGAGGAAAGTGTGTGTCATATTCAGTTCCAGCCACACTGCGTCCGGCAGGCTGGGCGGCTCGTCCTGAAATAGACGAATCGAAATCAGCAGGTCGCCCATCTGTGTAATGACCAGCGATTCGCCGCCGAGCGGTTCGGTCACATAGACCTTGACGGGTAATGTACTCGCGCCCGCCGTTTCGCGAATCGTGATATGTTCCGGGCGAATGCCGAGCGTGACCATTTCGCCATCCCGAAGACTCGCGGGCAGGCGCTCCATCATGCCCGTCATTTCAAGCGCCGCCCCACCCGCGAACACCAGTCGCCGCGCGCCAAGATCGACGCGACACGGCAGCAAATTCATGGGCGGACTGCCGATGAATGATGCCACGAACAGGTTCTGCGGGCGGCGGTAGACTTCCAGCGGCGCGCCCAACTGCATGATCCTGCCGTGATTCATGACGGCAATGCGATCCGCGAGCGCCATCGCCTCAGCCTGGTCGTGCGTCACGTAGACCGCCGTGACGTCAAGCTCGTGCTGAAGCCGCTTGAGGAAGGCGCGCGCCTCGACGCGCAGCTTGGCGTCGAGATTGCTCAGCGGCTCGTCGAACAGAAAGACCTGCGCGTGATAAACCACTGCGCGGGCGACCGAGGCGCGCTGCTGCTGCCCACCCGAAAGCTGCCCGGGACGCCGCTGAAGCAGATTGCCAATTTGCAGGCGTTCCGCGACTTCAGTGACCCGCTTTGTCAGCTCAGCGCGCGGTGTGCCGCGCACCTTGAGCGGATAGCCGATGTTGTCGAGAATGGTCATGTGTGGGTAGAGCGCGTAGTCCTGAAAGACCATCGCAATGTCGCGGTCGCGCGGCGGCAAATTGGTGACGTCGCGATCCCCGATATACATGTGCCCGCCGTCCGCCTGTTCCAGCCCGGCGATCAGGCGCAGTGTGGTCGTTTTGCCGCAGCCCGACGGACCGAGCAGCGCGACGAACTCGCCGTCGGCAATCGTCAGGTTGATCGCGTTGACGGCGACCACCGAGCCGAACTGCCGGGTCACATTGTCCAGACGTACTTCAGCCATAAGCCTCAGCCTATCGTATTCTAGCGCTTGATTCCGCCGAAGAAGCGGAATCCGAAACGCCAGTTGATAATCAGATACAGCAGCAGCACCGGGATGGTGTACAGAAAGGCATAGGCGGACACCAGCGGCAGATTCGGCGTGCCCGCCTCGGTGTAAAACGAATAGAAGGCAATCGACGCGGGCATTTTCTCCGGGCTTCGCAGCAGCACCAGCGGCACCAGAAACGCGCCCCACGCATTGACGAACGCCCAGATCGCCACAACCAGCACGCCGGGACGCACCAACGGCATCGCCACGTCCCAGAACGTGCGACGCGGCGACGCGCCGCAGACGAGCGCCGCTTCTTCATACGAGCGGGGAATCGAATCCACAAAATCGCGCATGATGAAAATGGCGGACGGCAGCAAGCCGCCCGTCATGACCAGAATCACGCCGATATGCTCGTTAATCAAGCCCAGGTTGTAGGCGAGCAGGAAGATGGGCACCATTGCCGCCGTGCCGCTGACGACCGACGAGAACAGAATGAGCACGTAGACGAGCAGTTTGCTGCCCGGCACGCGCGTGCGCGACAGGCTGTAGGACGCCAGCGTGGCGACAACCGCCACCAGCACCATCGCGCCGCCGCCGATAATGAGATTGTTGACCAGCAGCGCGCGAATGGCAAAACCGTTGTCGAATACCGCGCGAAAGTTATCGAGCGACGGCTGCGAAGGCAGCGTCACGGACAGTGTCGTGCGCGGGTTCAACGGCGCGGTAATCAGCCAGAGCATCGGCAGCACAAAGAACAAGCCCAACAGGATCGCCAGGAGAAAAAGCCCCGCGCGCGCCAATGGCGACATCCGGTTCATGTGGCAGCCCTCTGGCGGCGCAAAATGGCGAGATAGATCATCGCCAGCGTCAGATTAATGAACATGATGACCACCGCAATCGCCGCGCCCTGCCCGAACCGGAAGAACTGGAACGCTGTCTCATAGGTGTAGATAGACACCAATTGAGTTTGATTGCGCGGTCCGCCTCCGGTCAGGAGATACGGTGTGAAGACGTTGAATGTCCACAGCGTAATCAGGATGAGGTCGGTGATGATGTGCCCGATCAGCAGCGGCAGCAGGATGTGTCGGAATTTCTGCCAGCCGGACGCGCCCGCCACCTCCGCCGTCTCGATGTAGGAGGGGGGAATCGTTTCCAGCGCGGACTGAAACAGGAGCATCGAGAACGCCGTACCGCGCCAGGTGTTAAACACCATGATCGAGAGAAGCGGATAATTGAACAGCCAGTCGGGTCGTCCAAGCCCGAACGCATCCAGAATGTTATTAAACGTCCCCGCGTCGCGGTCGAGGAAAGCGAACCAGGCAAAAGCAACGACGACTTCGGGAATAATCCACGCCAGTACCACCAGCGTCGTGACGACCGTTCGCAGCCAGCCGCGCCGCCGGTAAAACAGCCACGCGATCAGCAGCCCCAAGCCCGCCTGCCCGATTAGCGCCGAGCCGAGGACGAACTGCACGGTAATCAGCAGCGACGAACCGAACTCGCCAGCGCGCATCCAGCGGTCGAAATCGAACAGACGCTCGTAATTGGCAAGCCCGACAAATTCCGGGTTTGCCGCCGTCGCGCCGGTCAGGGTTTGATTGGTAAAACTGAGGACGATCACCCATACAAACGGGAACAGCAGAAAGAGGGCGACGAACGCCAGCGCGGGCAGCAGGAAAAGCGCTCCCACCCGCGCCGAAAAAATGGCTGGTTTTTGCTCCATAAGGCTGTCGTCTCGTTTCGAGTAAGCAAGGTCGAGCCGCCGTCAGGGTGGCTCGACCCGAAACTATTCCAGAACGTGCTTACTCGACCGGAATTCGGATGACGTTTTCCTCGCCGACGATTTCCGTAACCGCTTCGTCGTAGGCTGCCATCGCTTCTTCGGGAGTCATCTCGCCGGAGATCACGCGCTCGGTCATGAGCTGCGCCTCCGCCGAAATCTGCGGATAGGTCGGCAGCTGCGGGCGTGTCGTCGATTGCCCCAATAGCCCTTCCGCCATCGCCGTCATCACGGCGTCGCCCGCGGTCGCCACGTCATCGCGGAAGCTGATACGCGGCTGAATTAGCTGGAACGCGCGCACGGCGTCGAGGCTCGCCATGTGCGAGAGCAGCGCCCAGGCTTCGGCGGGATTGTCGGTATTGGGGTTCAAAATCCAGCCGCCGCCGCCGGAGATCGAGACGAAGTCCTGCCCCTGATAACCCGCGCCCGGCTCCTGCGCGGGCATCTTCGCCCACTGTACCAGCGCGCCGCGGTCTTCGACGCCCATTTCGGTGAAGAGCACCGAGCGCCAGAAGAAATCGCCTTCGACCAGCATCCCCACGCGCCCCTCGGCAAACGCCACGAACGACTGCTGGCGTCCGTCTTCCAGAAGCTGCATCCGGGCGTCGCCCAGTTCCTCATCGACGTAGATGTCCTTGTAAAATTCGAGCGATTCGAGAATTGCCGGGCTGCTGACGATCCACTTCTCCTGCTCGAAATCGTACATATGCTCGCCCG
>CALMDI010000438.1 GCA_937864975.1 uncultured Chloroflexota bacterium
CTCTGCCTTCAGTCACCGGCTCATGACGGTGACCCCCTAGCAAGGGTCCGCCCCTGCTAAAATCCTTGTTTGCAACAGCACAGATTCCATCTGCAATTAAGCGACGGCGGCGCGCAGCGTGTCGAGCGCCTTGACCTCCGCCTCGTAAATCGTCGTCAGCTTTTTCCCCAGCGTCTCGAACAGCGCCTCGACGCGCGCATCGTCCGCAGGGAACGCGACGTTGTTCTCCATTTCGAGCGCCGCCAGACGCGCGCTCACGGGCTGCAATTCTGCCAGCGCGGACGCGCCTTTCGCCGCCATCGCGTCATATTTTTGCCGCAGCAGCAGCTTCGTCTCGCGCAGCGCGGGCACGTCGTCGGGAAGCGCGGTATCCGCGAGGTCGCTCCACTGCCGGGCAAGTGAGCGGTAGCGCTCGGCGGCATCGTTGAGCGCGGGCTTGTTCACGATGGGCGCGGCTTCGGTCAGGAAATCGGCGTACAAGCCGCGCATCGCGCCGCCGCCCGTGCCGCTCAATTCGATGCCTTCGTTGATGGAATAAAGGTTGCTGAACAGCCCGATGCGATCCGCGAACACCTTGCGCCAGCCTTTCGCGTTCTTGTCGTCGGTGATGAGCCGCGCCCATTTACGGATGGCAGGCAGCGAGAACGAGTCCGACGCGCCGCCGAGATGCTCAATCGCATCCTGAATGCCGCCCATAATCGCGGCGGGCAAATCGATGGGTTTCAAAGGGTCGGCGTGAACGAGCAGGAGTCGATTCTTCACCGAGACGATGCGATTACGCCCATCCGCGAAAATCTCGGCGGGGACCGTAAACGGCTGCGCCGATAGATCGTCCACCAGCACATTCTCGCCGTCGACGCCATACACCACGACGATGTGCGTCATGTGCCCCTTGAGGTCTTCCCGGAGCTGTAAATAGGGCATGTGGGCGCGGTCAACCCAGGCAATTGGCGCGATGCCCCGTTCGAGCGCGTCGTGGAGTTGTTTCGCGGCGGTTCCCTTGCCGGTGGTTTCCAGCACGCTGCACGCCACGTTCAGTCGCTCGCAGACCGCCTGCATAAAGCGAACGGGGTACTGCCAGTCCTTGCGGAAGGCAATCACCAGTATCTTCAAATTATGCGCCTTGAATTCCCACAGGATATAGCCGATGCCCAAGCCGCCGCCGATGCCGAGAATCATCGCCTCGCTGAACGGCTTGCCCGTGTGCGGCGCGACCACGCCGGCGTGCGCCAGCGCATTTTTCAGCGCCGCCGTCTCTGGATGAATCCCCCCAATCATTTTGTAGTTTGCCAGAATCGTCATAACTTCCTCCATAATCAGCACATCTGTTCTAATATCGTATGTGGAAATAAGGTCAAGCGCAAGCCATGAGTTCGCAAGTCTTGCGGTAGCTACGAGAGATAGCCCTGCACGATTCCGACAAGCTGCCGCGCGCGGTGACGGAAGGTATGTTCCCTGAGAACCCGCTCGCGCGCCGCGCGCCCGACCGCCTGACGCTCGGCATCGTGCGCCAGTAAATAACGGTAGCGCTCGACCGCTTCCTCGGTGGAGTGGACGACGAACAACTCTTTCCCCGGCTCGAACCACGTCTCAAACCCTGCATACGGATTGGAGACGATGCAGCACCCCATGCTCGCCAGTTCAAACGGGCGTGAGGACGACGACGCGAACACGCCGGCGTGCGCCGCGCGGGTAATGCACAGGTTGAGCTTGCTGCGGCAGGCATACTCGCGCAGCTTGCTGAAGCTCAGGTACGGCAGAAGCTGCGTCCGTCCCATGTCGCCAAGCTGCGTCCCGCGCGCGGCGAAACGGGCGTCCGGCATCCGGCGCGAGGGTTCCGCCAGCATCGCCTCGATCCATGCTTCGCGATATTCGCGTCCGTGCCCATAGAAAAATGCGTCGATGTCCTGCGCGCTGGCGTCGACCGGGCTGAACACGTCCGGGTCTGCCCCGTAGTAGAGGACGTGGACGTCGCGCGCGCCGAGCGCCTTCAGGGTGTTCGCGCCGCCCGCGCTGTTGCTGATAAACGCCGTGTATTCGGACGGGTCGGCGTCCTGATAGATGCGAAAGCCCGTGGCAAAGCCGCGCATGTTCGGCAGGCTGGCGGGAACGTCGCCGTCGTAGTACAGGATCGGCTTGCCATGCTTGCGGATCAGCGCCCCCGCAACCCCGTTCAGATGGTTGAGTGGCGCGTTGATGACGATCACCGCGTCAATATCGGGCTGCTTCGCCAGCAGGCGATCCAGATGCCGCTCCCATAACGGCGTGATAGCAGCTTGCGCGACCCGGCGGATCAAGCGCTCCGAGGCGGCTTCGCGGTCATTCCCTTCATCCTCCACGACATACGCCTGAGCAGGCGAGCGCTTTTCCGACTCGTCCTGGCTCCCCTCTCCCCTTGTGGGAGAGAGGCTGGGGGTGAGGGGTCTCACGCGCCGCATCACATCGCGCGCCGTCTTGAACACGTCGCCCTGCCACTTCGCCGGGTTGCGCTCGGCACGCCACCACAGCGACTCGATAGCCGGACCCTGATACGGCGCGGCGATCACGTCCACGCCAATCTCGTACAGCCCCTTCATCAACTGCCACCACGCGGGCGTGGCGCTGAAGGGCTGCGTGAGGTCGAGCGACGAGACGACGATCAGGAGTTTCATGAAGAAAGAGATGAGGACTGAGGGGTGAGGACTGTGAAAAAAAGGGAAAGGCGCCTCTGCGTTACGTTTTTAGGCATTTGCGTCACCGCATACTCACGCGCTCGACGCCGATCTTCGGGCACAGATCATTCAGGAAGCACTTAGGGCAGCGCGGGTAGGTTGGCAGGCACACATTGCGCCCGAACATCACCATCAGCGCGTTCCAGTGCTCCCACGCCTCGCGCGGCAACACCTGTTTAAGTTGACTGTTCGCCTTCTCCGGCACTTTCGTCTTGGGATCAACCAAGCCCAGGCGGATGCCGATTCGCAGCACGTGAACGTCGACGGTGATATCCTCGGTGCGGTTGTAACCCATGTGCAGCGTCAGCACCGCCACCTTCCAGCCGACGCCTTTGTACTCGTCCAGTTCCTCGACGGTTTCGGGTACCTTGCCGCCGTTCGCGGCGACGCGCTCGGCAATGTCGCGCACGTAGCGCAGCTTCGCCTCGGCATACTGCACCGGCTTGATCGCCTCGTAAATCTGCTCATCCGTCAGCTTGACCATATCGAAGGGGTTATCCGCCAGCGCGAACAGGGCGTTGGCGGCTTGCGTCGTCTGCTCCTCGCGGGTTTGCGCGCTCAGCATCGCGGCGATCAGCGCCTTGAACGGCTGCCCGCGAAAATGCGACAGGCTCGTCGGCTCCCAATTGGCGGACTCGCGTTGAAGCCGCTCATAAATTTCGCGCACTCGTGCCTGCTCGTCGCGAATGGGCATCCTGCGTCTGCCCTCCTAATCCAGATAACCAAGCGCCCGAAGCTGGTCTTCGACCTGCGGACTCACACGCCCATTCGGTGCCTCGTCCACCGCCCCGGTCGTGTGGATGAACCGGCGCAGCAGGGGTTCCAGCGACGCGCGTGCTGCCGGGTTGTCTCCGATCAGGTTGCGCGCTTCCATCGGGTCATCTTCGACGTCATAGACGCCTTCAACGCTGTCGCTCACCATCGTCAGCTTATAGCGTCCCTGAATGATCCCGCGCCGCGTTTGCCGCAGATGCAGCCGCTCCACCGCTTCGGGATGCCGGTGGGCGATCACGTTCACCATGGTCGTCGGCGGAATCGCTTCGAAGAGCGCCGTGTCGTGTTCCGGTCCGCGGTAGCCGTTGACCGACGTGTACAACGATAATCCGGCGACGTTCGCGTTCGGGTCGGCGGCGTCCAGCGGCGGTTGAATGCCCGCCACGTCGAGAGCCGTGTGGAAGATGCGCCGTGTCGACACATTTGAGGCGATGCGCGCGCCCCGTGGAAAACGCTCCGGCGCGCAGATGACCAGCGGCACGTGAACCAGTTCCTGATGCACGACGAAGTTGTGCCCGTACATGCCGTGCTCGCCCTGCCCGTCGCCATGATCGGACGTAATGACGACCACGGTATCCTCCAGCGCTCCCGACGCTTCAAGCCAGCGCAGCAGACGCCCCAGGTGATGATCCTGATACAGAATTTCGGCGTCGTAATAATCGCGGATCACCTGACGCTGCCAATCGGTCAGCGGCGGCTCGTCGGGGCTGGACCAAGACGTCGCGTCGTCGTTAAAACGGCGCATAAACGTCTGCGCGTGACGGTCGCGGCGCGTTCCCGGCGCGATGCGCTGCATGTACTCTCGCGGGGGGTGGAAGGGCAGATGCGCGCTCATCAGGTTGAGCAGCGCGAACACCGGGCGCTCCTGACCGCCCTCTCCCTGCCTGCCCCAATACCGCATGAGATCGTCAACCGAGTTTGGCGTATGCCCCTTGAAATGGATGCCGCGCGTCCAGAGCGGGACGAATTCCGGGCGCAGGATGATCCGAAAGGCGGTGTCGTTACGCGCCAGCCGGTTGCCAATCTCGTCCGCCACGGGGCGAAGATACTGGTTAAACGCGCGCCGCGCGGCATGTTGAGTGTCGGTCGGGCGTTTTGGAACGCCGCCGCCGTAGTTATAGAACTCGTCAAAGCCCCGCTGCAAGCCAT